>CAUJJI010000030.1 GCA_963205265.1 Pseudomonadota bacterium | reverse complement strand
ATGAAGCCGCTCGCTCGCGCCCTGCAAAACCAAACTGCTCCTGTCCAATCGAACGTCGCGCCACCTGCCGCTCTCCTTTTAGGAAAGCCTATAGAATCAGCAATCAACGCCCCTGTCTACGCTCACCCGCGCACAGGTCTCGTCATAGGCCTTGCAATCCGCCGCTTCACCCACCGTCAGATGGAAGGCGAGCGGTCGTCCAAGAGCATCGGCCAAGCAGTGAAGCTTACTGGTGAACCCGCCCCGCGAGCGGCCAAGAGCGCGTCGATGAGTCCCCCTTTATGGATGGCCAGCCCCTAACCGAGCTGACCTGCGCTATGCTGTGGTCGGCTTCAAGGAGGGAACGACCATGCAGATAGCGGTTCTTGGAATAGATCTTGGGAAGAACAGCTGCAGTCTCGTCGGGCTAGACGTCGTAGGCAAGGTGGTGGTGCGACGGCGGATGCGGCGTGAGACGGTGATCGCTTTCGCAGGCAAGCTGCCAAGCTGCGTTGTCGCCATGGAGGCCTGCTGCGGCGCTCATCACATGGGCCGCGCACTCGCTGCTCAAGGGCACGAGGTCCGATTGATGTCGCCCGAGTACGTGCGGCCTTATGTGAAGGCACAGAAGAACGACGACCGCGATGCCGAGGCGATCGCGGAAGCCGCGACAAGGCCGACCATGCGCTTTGTCACGCTCAAGAGCGAGGATCAGCTCGATATGCAGACGTTGCACCGCGTCCGCGATCGGCTGGTCGCCGAGCGGACCTCACTGATGAACCAGATTCGAAGCGTATTGCTTGAGCGCGGACACATTGTGCCTCAGGGACGCGCCAGACTGGCGGCAGCTCTGGAGGAGCTGCTGGACGGTCCCGAGCCGGCGCTGAGCACACGCATGGCGATGCTGGTGAGCGATATGCGCGCACGTTGGCAATCACTCAACGAACGGATCGCGGCCTTCGATCGTGAGTTCGCCGAAGCAGCGGAACAGGACCTGCATGCGCGCCGCTTGCTGACCATCCCCGGCGTCGGCGCGCTCAATGCGACCGCGCTGGTTGCCGCAGTCGGCGACGCTGGCACGTTCGCGCGCGGCCGCGATCTCGCCGCTTGGCTCGGCCTCGTGCCGCGCCAGGCAACCACGGGCGGCAAGCCCCGGCTGCTCGGCATCACCAAGCGCGGCAGCCGCTACTTGCGCAAGCTCCTGATCCAAGGAGCTAGGTCGGCTATGCCGACGTTGCGCAAGACCGATACCCGGCTCGGTGCCTGGCTTCGCGGACTGCTCGCCCGCTCACATCCCAACACCGCTGTGGTCGCACTCGCGGCCAAGCTCGCCCGGATCGTGTGGGCGCTGCTGCGGCACGAGCGCACCTACGAGATGTCGGCACTGCCGGCTTAAGCCAATCGATCGGCGGAGACGCCGGTCCCAGATGTCTGCGGGAGGCGAGAGAAAGATGGCCTGACAGTCGACCGGTGTCCTGGAACCCTATGGCGCAAAATGGCACCCGATGCCGGCCCCTTTATGAGGACCAAGACGCGCGGATCTCCATCTTGGCCAACGGCACAAACCGAAAGGCCGGATACGTTTTCGCAGACTGATCAGACCAGCGTGCTCAAACCACTTGCCGACGGGGCTGGCCATACGTTTCCGCCCGCTGCCGAGACATGGGCGCGGACTGTGGTGCTGTCGATGCTGTAGTGGCCAGTGTCTGCCATGACCTCGGCGAGCGTCACGGCCACGGTTTCCCAAACCCCGGCTTTGCTCCACCGTCGCAACCGGCGATAGATCGTGTTCCAGTTGCCGTATTTCGGCGGCACATCGCGCCACGGCGTACCGCAACGAAGCCGCCAGAGTATGCCGTTGATGATCGACCGGTTCTGCTCAGGTCTGCGAACGCGCCCCCGGTTCGCGGCATCAATCGGCAGCAAGACTTTCAAAACACGACATTCTGCTTCGCTCAGATCACCCCGGCTCAATCCCGCCTCCAAAAGGAAGCCTTGAATCAACCCGCTCGCGCTGCATCAACCAATTCGTCCACGCCCCCTAAGCCGGACCGGATATTCGACACCCCGTTCTAACTTGCCTACATCAGCACCACGCAGTGGGGTTTTCGTCAGATTTCGGCGAGAATGCGCAGCTTTACGGAATCGTCGCTCCCGGCGCATTTGTCGCCATCGAGACCGGCAAACTCAAGGCCATCGAACCGACGCTGCGGAACCTGGAGCATTTGGCGAAATTTCAAACTTTGCCATTGCGCGCGATCATGCGCTGGCTATCACGGTTCAAACTATCTCGCCATGAATAGAGAATTCGAAAGCAGGAGTGACCTTGCATATCCCGACAGGGCTTTGCTTTCCGGTCACTTCCTCACCATTATCGCAGTTCGCAATAGCTAAGCCGAACTGTCGATTGATAGCCATGGAATCTTTTGTACGTTCAATAACGCGCATTCCCTTCAGATCTGCACGCCATCGGAAGGCGTGATGTGAAGCAGTTTTTCATTTTTGCAGCCGCTGCTGTGCTCGGGGTTCAGGCCCCTGCGCGCGAAGTGGCAATCGAGGGTTTCTATCAGTCCAAGCGGATTGGTGGAAATGTAGCGGATCCAAGCTCCATAGAACTCCCGCTCGAGCCTGATCCAAAAGTGGCCAGCGCCATGTTTATGCATTTCTCAAGTGCGAGTCAGCCAGCATCTGCCCCTCCAGATGGCGGTATGGTCGCAGGCCAGCACAGTCCGCAGTTCCCGCCCGAGTGGGGCAATTCCGGGTTCGTGAACGCAAAGCCGCACGACTTAAGTGATCGGCAGTTTGCCGCCTGTGACAGCACAACGTACGCGCCCACCTGGTGGCTTTCCCGGGAAGCAGAAACCCGCCGGGCCCACTATTTCACCACAATGGCGACGATTGCCTGCGAGCATGGCCTGTCCACCAATCTGCTTGATGCGGTGATCTCGCAGGAATCCGGCTTCAGGCCATGGGCGATCAGCAGCGCAGGCGCGATGGGCATGATGCAGATCATGCCGGGAACTGCACGGGTGTTGGGCCTCGCACTGCCATTCGACCCCATCGCCAACATGCGCGCGGGCGCCAGGTATCTCCGCCAGCAGATCGACCGCTTCGGAAGGATAGACCTGGCCCTGGCTGCCTACAACGCCGGTCCCCAACGCAAATCCCTGCGCGCTGGGACCATCCCGGCCATCGCGGAAACCCGCCACTACGTGCGTACGATCCTCACCAACTGGGGCCGGCTCATCGAGCTCAACCAGGGTAAAGCCCAGGAGGCAGACCGCGGAGAACTGGCGATGATGGCGGTACGCGCCTCCGGCTATCGCGAGGTCGAACTGCTTCGCTACGACGGGCTGAACGCATCGAACCCGATGTAATGAGCGTAGAGCAGGGCAATGCCCATGATGCACGGAAAGCCGCTCAGATAATTGAGCTGAAACCGCAGCCACAGGCGTGGAAGCCAAAAGGCTTTCTGCTGCCAAGTCTGACCCGGAAAATCGATCATGCCCGACCGTAGCTCGATGATGGTTCGTAGCAACGCGCAGGCGGCGCAAATCGCGGCGAGCAAGCCAACGGCGGCATAGAGCTGCGTCCAGGCCGCGACTGCCTCAGGCCGCATGGTGATCGCCTATCTGCAACCCTATTTGATCACGCCTGCAAGGTCCGGTCGTTTTCCAAAACGCGGGCCTGATGGGAGAGCAATAGGTCATAGGCCCGCCCCAAGGCCTCGTGGATGATCGGCGGGCGCAGCGCCACTTGCAACTCGCCGCGACGCCGCGTGATGATTTCGCAGTAGAACCCTTTCATGGCCTCGCAAACGACGAACACTTCCGGATCATCATAGGCGGTATGATCGCCGAGGATGGCGACACAAAACTTGGCCCGTACGCAGTCGATGCCCAGCGCTTCGAACAACTGATCGCGCAGGTCATCCTTGAGTGCGACCTTTCTGCGGATGACCTTGTGCAGGCGCGGCCGGGCAATCTCGAGGCGGTCGGCGAGATGGGCAAGCGGAAGGCCGAGCTTTGCTGCCTGCCTATCGATCAGACGCTTGTACTGCTCCTGCTCACTGAGGCGCGGCTGCGTCTCGCCGAATAAGAAAACCGAGTCGCTCGTCGTGGCAGGCCTCGGACTGAACACGGTCTCGGGTGTCACGGTGCTATGCGGCATGGCTCGTCCCTCCCCAAAACGATTGCTCTATGGGATGCCATAGAGTGTCAATAAGGGAAGACTCTGTTTAGCTTGAATAATCCATCATGGATCAGAAGACGCCGCGAACCTGGGCCAGATGGATCAGGAACGGGATCACCGCTTTGTCCTGCACCGGTTTTCCGCCGATCTGCGCCACTCTTCGGCGAAAGGTGTCATAGCCTTCGAGCCAGTCGGACCCGACCTCGAGCCAGACCTTGACCTTGCCCTCGACCGGGTGCTCGGCAAAGAACCGGTCGAGATCCTCGCGCGCGATTTCCATCGAACTGGCGCTGGAGCAGGCGTGCTGCACGGTCGAGCGCAGGCTCTGAAACTTGGCGGTTTTCTTGGAAAATTCACACATGGCATCGGCCAGGAAGGCAAAGCATTCCTGGCTTATGAGCATCCGGATATTGCGTGTGCCTCTCGCCATCGTGATCGCGCCCGATTTTACATGTTTGGCACGATAATGACCCAGAGTCGTTAAATTTAAGAAACCGCGCTGCTCAGGACCGAATCGCAGGTGCCAGGTGCGATTGAGGCACTGCCGGTTGCCCCGTCACCGAGCGCGATGGGTCGTCCATGAACTTCCGGATGCCCAAATCAAACGTCCCAATTTCCCAAATGGAAATCCAGTACCTGTCCAGTTCTCCTTCCCGGTGATGGAGTTGATTCGCGCATCCGAAGAAACCCTTCCTTAATTGCCGCGAGCGGTGCGCACCTGTTCTTTGAACCTGCCCGGGGATGCCGTGGGCGGTTTCGAAGAAGGAAGCGATACGATGAAGCTCAATCTCAAAGGCAAGGGCTTGGCCCTCGCGCAAGGCGCGGGCGTGGTAGCACTTGCCGCAACGCTCGGCAGCACGGCTGCCTATGCGGGCGCTGACACCACGTTCAACACGGCGCTCACCGCGTTCACCGGCTTTCTCGAAGGCTCGGGCGGCAAGATCATCACCGTGCTCAGCCTCGCGGGCGGCATCGTCGGCCTGGCTTCGGGCCGATTCAGCCTCGCCCAGGTGGCGATACCCGTCGGCGTCGGTGTCGGCGCGGGCACCGGCGTGCCGATCGTCACCGCCGCGGTCACCGCGACGATCTGAGCCTCGGCTCACTGGAGGGCGGCAATTGCCATGCAACGGTACACGGTCCCAGCGCATCTCGATGATCCGGAACTGATCGGCTTTTGGACGCTCGATGAGTTCATCGCGATGATCGTGCCATTTTCCTGGGGCGTCCTGTCTCAACATATTCTGATTGGGCTCGTTTTCAGCGTGCTGGCCTGGTGGGGATTGCGCAAGTTGAAGGCGGGGCGAGCGGTCTCGTGGATCATCCACACGGCCTACTGGTACCTGCCCGGCTCGTTCATGGGCCTCAAGGCAACGCCGCCCTCCCACCTCCGGCTGATGGCGGGCTGAGATGGACCTCTCGATTTCCCACACCCAGGCGCAGCGGCTGCTGAAGCAGCGCAACTGGCTGGCGATTGCCTGCACGGGCCTGTTCGGGGTCTCGGTGCTGCTGACACTGGCGGCAGCAAGCCGCGACCGCGAGGTCGTGCTGCAGCCGCTGCTCGCCAAGCCGCTGACACTATCGTCCTCGCACATCGACAGAGACTATCTCGAGCTCGTCACCCGCGATGCAGCCCTACTGACGCTCAACCGATCGCCGTCCAATCTCCAGTACTGGATGGATTCGATCCTGGCGATAACGGACCCCAGAACCCACGGCCGAATGAAGGCCGAACTCATGAAGGTCTTTGCCGAGCAGAACGGCTCGAATGTCTCGCAGTACTTCACGATCGAGAAGCTCAGCGTCGATCCGGAGACGCTGACCAGCGAGGTCAACGGAATCCTGCACACAGTCGTGGGCTCGAAGGAAGTCACGGCCGAAGCGCGGACTTTCCGCTTCGTCTGGTCCTACTCGGGGGTGAGCCTCAAGCTCGCGGGCTTCGGGCAGGTGACCGAGACCGGCAAGGCCAAATCCGGCAAAGGGGAGGACGCGTGATGGCGCAGAGCCTGGCGATAGGCGCAATTGGTGTCGGCGCAGTCCTCACGGGACGCCCCTTCGCCCTGGTGGGGCGGCCGCTCGGCGCGGCGCTCGTCTGCCTTGGCGTGCTGAGCCTCGCATCGCCGGCGCTGGCCGACCAGAACGTCATGGCCGCCGACAACGGCACCGTCCAGTGCGTGGCCTCGGCCAAGGACCTGACCCGCATCAGCCTTGCCGGCGACCAGTTCGCCTCGGTCTCGAAGATAACCACTGGCAATCCCGCCGAGGACTTCAAGATCGTGAATGAGCCGGTGCGCGGCGACATCTACCTCTCCGTGCCCGACGGCTTCCCGCGCGCCTCGCTGTCGTTCTTCGGCACGACCCGGAAGGGCTTTGTCTACAAATTCGTATGCCAGGTGCGCGGCCTCGATGCGGAACAGGTGTTCATCGCCAATGCGGCAATCACCAGCGAACGCGCGCGGGACTGGGAGGTGCAGACCTCGCCCGAGGATGCCGCGGTCCGGCTTGCCCAGGCGATGTACCGAGGCGAGGCGATCGACGGCTTCGACATGCGCGCGAGTGTGCTCGAGCCGGTCATGGTCGGCCGCCTCCAGGTCCAGCAGGTCGGCGAATACCGCGGCGCGGAGATGAAGGGCCTGGTCCTGCGCGTACGCAACACGGGACGCCAGGCGCAGAGCCTCGATGAAAACCTGCTCGCTGCGCGCGGGGCGCTCGCCTTCATGACGCCGGTGAGCCAGCTCGCCGCGGGCCAGGAAGCCGCCGTCTACCTCATCCAGTCGAATGGAGCCCGGTGATGAACCTGCGCCAGCTGTTCCAGAAAAAGCCCAAGGCGCTCGATGCCTGCGAAAGCGAGGACGGCTCGCCGCTCGGCGATGCCATGGCGGCCAATGAGGCGGTCAAGCGCAAGCAGATGCTGCTCCTCGGCACTGGCGGCGCGGCCGCCCTGGTCGCAGGCTCCTTCTACATCTTCGACGAAGGACCGGAGAAGAGCGGCAAGGCGCTTGAGGAGCAGGTCGAGGGCGTCTCGGTCGACGAGATGGTCAACAAGAACATGGCCGAGAAGGAATGGCGCGCCCAGTCCGAAGCGCAGATGATGTCGATGGACACCAACATGCGCGCGCTTGCCGCTAGGGCCGAACGCGCCGACCAGCTCGAAGCCCAGCTTGCCCAGCAATCCGGGGCAGGACTTGCTCCCGAGACCGAACGCGTACTGTCAGCCTACCAGAGCGAGAACGAGCAGCTGCGCGCAGCCCTTGCAGCCGCGCGCCAGTCGCCGGTCGGTCCTGCCTCCGGGGTGCCGGGCGGACCCAGCGCGCTTTACGGGCGCACCAGTCCCCCTAACTATCAGGTGGCCGGGGTCCAGCGCATCGGCGCCATGCCGCTGACACCCGCGGGCCAGGCAGCTGCGGCGGCCGCCGGTCTCCCGGGTTTGCGCGGCAGCGAGGTCAGCCTCGTCTCCTTCGGCGATGCGGCGGCGAGTGGGACGGGAACGCCGGTGGCCAAAAGCAATACGGTCTATACTGACAGCGCCAATTATCTGCCGCCCAATTCGATCGCGGTCGCCAGGGTCATCGTCGGGGTCGATGCCAATGCGGGTGTCCAAAGCCAGACCGATCCCCTGCCGGTCGTGCTGCGCATCACGGGGCCTGCGCGCTCGGTCTATGACAAGGGCCGCCTGCTCACGACCAATATCGCCGGCTGCCTCGTCAACGGCGCGGCGCGCGCCGACCTTTCCTCGGAGAAGGTCTATGTGAAGCTCCAGCGCATGACCTGCCCGCAGCCGGGCGGGCGCTATGCAGTCTCCGACGTCAAGGGCTTCATCGCCTTTGGCGGCAAGACCGGGGTGCGCGGGAGAGTGGTGAGCCGCGAGGGCGCGCTTGTTGGCCAGGCGTTCCTTGCCGGGCTCGCCGGCGGGTTCGGGCGGGGCTTTTCCGCCAACACGGGCTCGGTCCTCCAGGGCGCCAATGTCAACGTCAATGGCCAGCGCCAGAAGCTCGGCACTGGAGAGATCCTCGAAGGGGGCCTCGGCGAAGGCGTCGCGACCTCGGCCGACATGGTCTCCAGATATCTCATCGAGCGGGCCGAGCAGTACCAGCCCGTGATCGAGATGCCGACCGGCATCGATGTCGAGATCGTCTTCCTCGAGGGCGTGTTCATCAACGGATGAGGAGAAGGACGATGACGCTGAAGCCATCCCTGGCACGGATCAGATCGGGCATGCGCAGGCTCTCCATGCCGCTTGCCGCCGTGGCGCTCGGCAGCGGCGCGTCGCTGGTCTGGGCCAATGCCGAGAGCCAAAGGGGGCCCGGCGTGCATCGCGCCTCCGAGGCCGACAGTGCAGTGGCGGCACTGCTCAAGGAACGCTTGCCGCGCACTGCCGTGACCCGCGTCAATTGCCAGGTGGTGGACGGGGTCTGCGAAGTGACCGCGGGTTCGCAACTGTTCTACGTCGACAGGACCGCGCGCTACCTGATGATCGGGCGAGTCTATGACATGCAGACCCGCCAGGACCTGACTGCGGTGCGCCTGCTCGAGGTCAATCCCGATCTCCTCGTCGGCGGTGCGGCCGGCAGCCGCCGCGAAGCGGAGGTGACCCAGGCGCCGAGGCGCGGGATCGAGACGGCTGCTGCCCGCGATGCGGGCGGGCAGGGGTCCCCCCGGACGTTGTCGCTCGGCCAACTGCCCGTGGCCGGCGGCATCGTCTGGGGCAATCCTGCAGGCAAGACAGTCACAGTATTCAGCGATTTTCGCTGCGGCTATTGCCGGGCGCTGTCGAGCGAGCTCGAGGCCATGAACCTCCGGGTCATCGAGCGGCCGATTTCGGTGCTCGGCAGCCGCGATCTCGCCAACCAGGTGTTCTGCGCCCGCAACCGTCCGCGCGCGGTCAAGGCGGCCTATGCCGGCGAAACGATTACCGACAGCAAGCCGTGCGATACGTCGCCGCTCGATGCCAACGAGCGCTTTGCCCGCGAGGCCGGGATCGCTGGAACCCCGGTGATCGTGCGCTCGGACGGCGCGGTGATCGAAGGCTATCGCCCGCGCGCCGTGCTGGAGGCCTGGCTCAAGGCCGTGCGCTCATGAGACAGCTTACCTCCCGTGAACTGGCAGTGTTCCGGCGCGCGGTCGAGCGGCGTTCGCGCGGACAAGTCCGCCTGCCTGACCACGACATCGAGACCGGCGAAGCGATCGCGCTGTGGCAGGATCTCGTCGCGGCTTTCGGGCAAAGCGAGGTGAGGACGCTAGACGCCCGCGAATTCGACATGTTGCGCAAGCGCGCCTGGCGCCGCTCGGCAGGCCATGTCGCCCTTTCGCAAGCGACCCTGACACTTGCCCAGGGTCTCGCGCTCTGGCGCCTCGCCGGGACAATCGAAGCACTGCTCGACCGCCAACCGCAATCGGCGCGTGCCCGCGCGGCGAACCTCGCGATTCTGGGCTTGGCCGCGACGCAGCTGGCGGCTTGCACCAGCCTGTGGGGCGGCAACATCAAGGGGAGCTTCGCCTGCAGCGCGCCGGGTGGCACCTGCGCGCCCTCGACGGTGATCGACGACCAGGCGCTTGCCGTTATCCAGAACGCCCGGCCCATGACATCGGGAACAAATTTTCCGGCCGAACCCTCTTTTCAGGCTTCGGCCCGCAGCAGCGCGCAAAGCGCCCGGCTTGTCCCGGCGGGTAGCGGCAGGATCGCTGCGGCGGATGGAGGGATGGTCCACCGCGAGCGCCGTGTGCTCAAGGTGGTCTTTCCCTCCTATGTCGACGGGGCCGGCAATTTCCACGAGCCGCGCGTGGTCCATACCATTGCCGATGCAGGGGGCTGGATGCAATTGACCGCAGGCGGACAGGGGGCGGTCGAACGCGCTTCAATGCAGGGCATGGCGCCGGGCACCGCATCGCCCGCACTCTCCGCGAGCACAGCGGACGTGCCGGGTGAACCTGCGCCTTCCGCAGGCCAGCACAACGGCATGCTGCCCGATCCCAAGGTCGTGGCCGAAGCACGGGCGAAAGGTGCGGCGCGGGCAGCCGCTTCGCCGCTCGATGCCATCAAGGCGGATGTCGAGGCACGTCTCGGCGCGACGCCAAGGATTGTCCCGTCAGCGGAATCGTCTGCGCCGGGCACGGCCATCTCTGCCTCCCCATCGAGCAAGCCTGCCGAAGAGGCGCAGACCCCCAAACAGAATGATGTCCCGACCAAGACAGCTCTGCCTGCCGAACAGCCTGTCGTCACAAACCCGCCCGCGACTTTCCCTGGCCGGATCGAGGAGTAGCGGCGATGGCGGGTGCGGGCTTGCGGGAGCGGTTCCTCGATATGCTGTTCGGCGAAAGCGCGCGGCCCGAGGCCGACCGGCCACTGCTCGGTGCGCCGATGCTGGCGAACTGGCTGCCTTACCGCAGCTACGACGCCAAGTCGGGGCTGTTCATCAACACCGAGTCGCTGGGTTTTATCCTCGAGCTTGCCCCGATGATGGGCGCGGACGAGCGCAGCAGCGAGATCCTGACGCAGTTCTTGTCGGACGCCGTGCCGGCGGGCTGCGAGATCCAGCTGATCCACTGGCAGAGCCCCTCGGTCGGCGAGCGGATCGCCGACTGGGTCATGCCGCGCGTTGTCGCCAAGGGGGTCTATGGCCGGGCGGCCGCGCACCGCGCGCGCTGGCTTAGGCGCGGGGCCTGGATGTCGATCTCGCGCGATGCGCCCTTCTACGTGCGCTCGCATCGGGTCATCCTCTCGGTAGGCGCCAGGCTCAGCGGACCGATCGGCGCCGATGTCCTTGCAACGGTCCGCGAGTCCTTGCGCGGAACGCTTCAGGCGCTCTCGATCCCTGCCCGCGACATGGGACCGGTCGAGCTCATCGCCTTCCTCGACGACTTCCTCTGTCCCTCGGTCGACAATGCCGACCGGCCCGAGCACTATTCCGAGCTAGATCCAATCAACGTCCAGTGCATTCGACGCGATCTCGAGACCCAGGTCACGCCCGACCGGATTGTGCTGCGCACCGAACGATTTCGTCCCACCGGCGAGACCATCAACGGCGCGCCGGTCATCGGGGAAGTCGTGCCCGACGCCTTCGAGTGGCGCTTCTTCGCGGTGCGCCACCTGCCCAGGCAATGGGCGCCCTGGGACGTGCAGAAGATCATCGGCGACATGGTCAACGACAAGCTGCGCTTCGCCTGCAACGTCATGACCGTGCTTGGCCTCGTCTTCCAGGACGACGAGGCGGTCGCTTCGCGCACGGGGCTCAAGGTCATGCGCACCACCAGCCTAGCAGACAGCCGCTCGGCCCGCTTCCTGCCCCAGCTCTCCGAGCAGCGCGACGAATGGCAATATGTCCAGGGCCAGATCCGCCAGGGCCGCAAGCTCGCCCAGGTCTACTACGGAGTGGGCGCGCTCTCCCCCCTCGGCAAGGGCGACGTCAACGAGCGCCTCGTCAAATCGGTCTACAAGGCCGCCGGGTGGGATCTCATCGACGAGCGCTACCTTCAGGTCATGGGGCTGCTTGCTGCTATGCCCCTCTCGTTTCCCAACGGTCTCACTGCGGACTTGAGGCGCATGAAGCGCTTCAAGACCATGCTGACGACAACCGCCGCTTCGATCGCGCCGCTGCAGGGCGAGCACGTGGGCGGATCGATCCCGCATGTCCTGCTCATCGGTCGGCGCGGACAGCCCTTCTTCTGGTCGCCGTTCCAGAATGCCGCAGGCAACCACAACGTCGCGGTCTTCGGCAAGTCGGGCTCGGGCAAGTCGGTGTTCCTGCAGGACGTCTGCGCGGCCATGTCGGGGGCAGGGGCCAAGGTCATCGTCATCGACGATGGCCGCAGCTTCGAACACATGGCACGCGCCTTCAGCGGGGCCTTTGTCGAGTTCAAGCTCTCCTCTGGCTTTTCGCTCAATCCCTTCGACATGATCGATGCGGCAGCGCTGACCAGCGACGAAGACGGCGAGGACTACGAGGTCGAATGCCTCGCGATGCTCAAGGCCCTCGTCGGGCAGATGGCGCGCCAGCAGGACCGGCTTTCCGACACCGAGCGCGGCCTCATCGATTCCGCGGTCAGTTCGGTGTGGCGGACGAGGCAGCGCGAGGGCACGATCGACGACGTCGCAGCGGCCCTGCGCGCCCTATCCTCGCCCTTCGCCGGCGATCTGGCCGACGCGATGGCCCCGTTTCTCACCGGCGGCACCTATGGCCGCTTTTTCGAAGGAGCCTGCTCGATCGACCTGTCAGCGGGGTTCACCGTGTTCGAGCTCTCGGACCTTTCATCCAAACCCGAACTGCGTTCCGTTGCGCTCACCGCGCTCATGTTCCTGACGCTGCGCGTGATGCGCGATCTCGATCGCTCGGTGCCCAAGCTCACCATAATCGACGAGGCCTGGCAGCTGCTCGGCGGCGGACAGATGGGCCAGGCGATCGAGACCTATGCGCGCACCTGCCGCAAATATGGCGGCTCGCTCGTCACTGCGACCCAGTCCCTGAATGACTTCTACAAGTCCGAAGGCTCGCTTGCCGCGCTCGAGAACTCCGACTGGTCGGTCGTGCTCCAGCAGAAGGAGGAGACGATCAGCGATCTTGCCAAGCACCAGCGCTTCGAGATGGACCGCTATACCGAGACGCTGCTGAGATCCTTGAAGCGCAACGGCACCGAATATTCCGACGTGCTGATCAAGGGCCCCGAGACGCTATGCGTCGGCCGGCTCGTGCTCGATCCCTATTCGGCAACGCTTTACTCGTCGAGCCCGCACGTGTTCTCCGCGATCGAGGACCTCGTCCGGCAAGGCATGGCGCTCCCCGATGCGATCGAACGCGTAGCCTTCCCCGATTTTGTCCCGCCCGAACCCGGCGCTCCCGATTTCCATGGCGACGAATTCGGGGTGGATACCTTCGGGGAGGCGGCAGAATGAGGCCGGCAGCGCTTTCCCCATCCATCCAGGTTCACGGCCCGCGCTGGGCCAGCGCCTGCTATGTCGCGCTGCGCATCTCGGGCTGGCTCGCCACCTGCGCCGGGCTTGTCGCTGGGCTCTGGGTCCTGTTCTTCGTCCTGCTGGGCGAGTTCACCTTCGCAGGCTTCGTCCTGCACCTCGACAACTTCGCCGCACGCTATGTCGCGGCCGAGCCCGAGCGCCGCGCGGCGTTCGAAACGCAATTCTGGATCGCAAGCGGCCTGCTCTTCCTCATGGTTGGCGTGCTGCGCCGTCACGGTCTTGCCGATCTCGCATCCCAAGCAAAGGAGACTGCCGATGGCCAGGTCTAAGGCCCCGAGCGGCGACGGTCCGCTGTTCGAGGAGGCTACCGGGCAGGTGAGCGACACGCCTGCGCCTGCGGCAACACCCGCCGCCCCGCGCAGGCTGGGCTGGATGCCGGTCGTCCTCGTCGGGGGCCTGGTCGCGGTCGGTCTCTGGGGAGCCTGGGTGACCAGGAATGTGCTGGAGCGGTCTGCCCTGCCGCCAATGGCGCGCGTCCAGCTCTCGGGACTGGTCGGCGAATATGTCCAGGCCCAGGCGCGCTCGGCCACACCGCCCGACCAGGTCACCGCCGAGACCAGGGCCTTCATGGCCGAGATCCAGCGCAACCTCGAAGCCAGAGGAAGCGCCGGTCAGGTCGTGCTGGTGGGTGAGGCCGTGCTCGCCGGCGATGTTCCCGACGTCACCGCCGAACTGCGCCGCCAGGTCTATGCCAAGGTCAGGATGCCGCAAGCATCGCAAGCCAGTGCCAGCGACGTCATGGGCGCGATGCGCGCTGCCATGGCCGATCCGCGCCAGATGCCCGCCGTCCCGACCGGGAACCCGCTCCATGCCCCCGGCAACTGAAGCCCAGGCGCCACTGTTTGGCTTGCGCGGCGGCAACACCGCGCGGTGGCTGGCAATCGGTCTGCTCGGCGTCGGCCTTGCAGCGAGTTCGGCACTTGGCACCTGGCGTGACGAGCACGCGATCCTGATCAATACGACCGACTCGCTCCCCAACTGGGCCTTCTTCATCGACAAGGGCAAGCTGCCCGCGCGCGGCGACTTCGTGGTGTTCAATCCGCCGCGAACCCGGCTCATCACCGCGCATTTCGGAGCCAAGCCTTCGCCCTTTGCCAAACGCGCGCTCGGGGTGCCGGGTGATGTGGTCTCGCGTGTCGGCAATGAGGTGCGGATCAACGGCGAGCGCATCGCGGCGCTCAAGGCGGTCACCCGCCGCGGCGAGCGCCTGCAGCCGGGGCCGACCGGCACGATCCCCGAGCGCTGCTACTATCTCGGCACCGCGCATCCCGACGGGTTCGACAGTCGCTACGCCGAGATCGGCTTTGTCTGCGCCGACCGGATCGTCGGCACCGGGGATGCACTGCTGTGAGGGGCGGGACGCCCCTTGTTCTCGCTTGCGGCATCGCCGCCCTTGCCGGATGGCCGCTCGTCTCGGCGGTCCGCGCCGCCGATCACGGGCAGATGGGCGAGACCTTCCCGATCATCGAGACCGATCTTCTCGCCACCATCGAGACGCGGCTGAGGTCGCTCGAGGCCAATGGCGGGATCGAACGCCTGCAGACCCGGATGCAGGAACAGGCCGTCGCCAGCGTGCGCCGCCCAAAGCCCGTCGATGGATTGTCCCCGGCGACGGCGCGCCGCGAGTGGCTCTTCGATCCCTCGATGGTGATCGAGGACGATGTGGTCGACGCCAAGGGCAACCTCATCGCGCCGCGCGGTACGCGGTTGAATCCGCTCGACCATGTCGCGCTCGGCCAAGACCTGGTCTTCGTCGACGGCACCGATGCGGCCCAGATCGACTGGGCGACCGCGCGCTATAGCGCCGAGCGCGCCAAGATCGTCTTCGTTTCCGGCTCGCCCTTCGATGCGATGAAACCCCGACAGCGCCGGTTCTGGTTCGACCAGGGCGGCCAGCTGACGACAAGGTTCGGCATCCGTCATACGCCGGCCGTGGTCACGGGGGCGGGCAAGGCGCTCAAGGTGACCGAGGTGCCGCTGGGCCCGAAGGCCGCATCATGAAGCATCCGCTCATCGACTTCCTGCTGACCCCGCTGGCGCCGCCCGAGACGCAGCGCCTGATGCGCCTGAGGCGGACATGGGTGGTGCTGTGCGCGCTCCTGTTCCTCGCTGTCCCGCTCAACGCGGCGAGTGTGCGCGAACTCGGGCCCTTGGGGGCGCTGCCGGCGCTCCTGCTGCTGGTGGCCACGCCGGCATTGGGTCTCGTCTATTTCCGGGCCAGAGCACGCGCCTTCTCGGCGCATGACCGGCGAGGCAAGCCATGACGCCCCTGCGCCGCCTCCTGGCCATTTTGCTCGCCGTGCTGGCCTTTGCCTCGCTGGGTGCAGCTCCGGCACGCGCGTCGGCCACCTGCCACGGCAAGTTCGTCAACCCGATCACGGACGTGTGCTGGTCGTGCCTGTTCCCGCTGTCGATCGGCGGCCTCTCGATCTGGAAAGGCTCGCGCCCGGACCCGAAGAACCCGACCTTTCCCTTGTGCGCCTGCGGCTCGCCGATCCCGCGCATCGGCATCACGGTGGGCTTCTGGGAACCGGTCCGGATCGTCGATGTCACCAACAAGGCCTGGTGCTTCCCCAATCTCGGCGGGCTCGGCCTCAACCCCGGCTTCCACATTGGCAATGGCCATGTCCAGGGGCGCAGCCAGGTCGGCGGCAAGACCCAGAACTCGTCGCAGTGGCAGGCGCACTACTACATCTACCCTCTGCTCTACTGGATGGAGATCCTCACCGACTTCCTCTGCTTCGAGCAGACCACTTTCGATGTCGCCTATGTGACCGAGCTCGACCCGCTGTGGCAGGATTCGGCGCTGACCTCGATCCTCAACCCCGAGGTCGCGCTCTTCGCCAATCCCATTGCCACGGCCGCCTGCGCTGCCGACTGCGTCGCCTCGACCGCGAAACTGCCGATCGACCAGATGTTCTGGTGCGCGGGCTGCAACGGCTCGATGTATCCGCTGAACGGCCATGTCTCGGCCCATGTCAGCCCCGTCCAGGCCTCGCGGCTTGTGGCGGAGCGCATGCTCTACAAGGTCCACCGTCAGGCACTTGCTTGGGGAACGATGGGTTCGAAGGCGCTGTGCCACAAGTACCTGATGCCGGTAATGAGGAAGCAGCAATACCGGCTGCAGATGACCAATCCGATTTCGACCGTCAAAGGCCGCTACGCCTGCGCGCCCGTCGGCGCGACCACGATCATCCCCCACACCGGCAAGTCGTTTCCCGTGAAGGGCGAGGATTTTGGCTATCTCGTCTGGAGGAAACGCAATTGCTGCATGCGAGCGCCGTGACGGCGCGGAAAGGAAATATGTATGTAGAACAACATCATAATCCTTTCGATCGTCTTGCTGACGATTGACCGGTGGCTGCGATGCCACCCCACCCGATGGAAGGAATCGGGTCGGAAGGGG
>CAUJJI010000029.1 GCA_963205265.1 Pseudomonadota bacterium | reverse complement strand
ACTACGCCACCCTGCTGCGCGGCACCGTGGCCCGCATGCTGGAGCGCGCGGTGGTCTACATCACCGACTGGGCCGATGCGAAGATGGTGCCGCTCGATGCCGGGCGCTTCGATCTCGACGACTACATCGACTACATCGTCGACTTTCTCGAGCACATCGGGCCCGGCACCCACATGATGGCGGTCTGCCAGCCCTCGGTCCCCTCGCTCGCCGCCGCGGCGATCATGGGCGCCGACCGGCACCCCTGCCGGCCGGCGACGCTGACCATGATGGGCGGGCCGATCGACACGCGCGAGGCGCCGACCAGCGTCAACGACATGGCCGTCGAGCGGCCGCTGAGCTGGTTCGAGAACACCGTGGTCGCCACCGTGCCGCTCGCCTATCCGGGCAGCGGCCGCCGCGTCTATCCGGGCTTCCTGCAGCTGGCCGGCTTCATGTGGATGAATCTCGGCACCCACCTGCAGAGCCACTACGGCATGTTCCGCCACCTCGTCGAAGGCGACGGCGAGAGCGCCGACGCAACCAAGGCGTTCTACGACGAATACCGCTCGGTCTGCGACATGACCGCCGAATTCTACCTGCAGACGGTCGAGCACGTGTTCCAGCGCCATTCGCTGCCCAACGGCCTCTTCGTCCACCGCGGCAAGCCGGTCGACCTCGGGGCGATTCGCGACACCGCGCTGCTGGCGATCGAAGGCGAGCGCGACGACATCTCCGGCATCGGCCAGACTCGCGCCGCACTCAAGCTGGCCAAGGGCCTCGCGGCTTCGCGGAAGAAGTACTACCTCGCCGCGGAAGTCGGCCATTACGGCATCTTCAACGGCGGCAAGTGGCGCCGCAGCATCGCCCCGGTGGTCGAGGCGTGGATGAAGCAGCACGACGGCCGGCGGCTGAAGGTGGTGGCTTAGCCGAAGGACACTGCTCTTCGTCCCGGGCTCGAAACGACGAGACTCGCCCTTCCTCCCATCCGCTCTGGCGAATCCGGTTGGAAGTTGTTAAATCGACCGTGCTATGTCCAAGGGCATGAAGCGGAGGGACATCCTCACGGGAGGACTTGCCACGGGCGCTGCCCTGGTCCTTCCCGCGCGCGCGTTCGCCGAGCAGGCGGCCGCGGCCCTGCCCGCGCAGCCCGCCACGGTTTCCGGCCTGACTCCGTACGAGCGCACGATCCTCGACATCGCCGCGCGCGAACGCGGCCGCGCCGGGGCGAAGCTGTGGCGCGGCGATGTCGTCGGCGTGGCGGACTACGGCATGCCTTCGTGGAAGCCGCGTCTGCATTTCGCCAATCTCGAAGCGGGCACGGTCCGCTCGTTCCTCACCGCCCATGGCCGCGGCTCGGACCCCGAGCACGACGGCTGGCTCAAGAACTTCTCGAACGTGCCCGGATCGGAAGCGACTTCGCGCGGGGCCTATCTCACTTGCGAATGGTACAAGGGCAAGTACGGCACCTCGATCCGGCTGGTCGGGCTCGACAGCGACAACTCGCTGGCGCTGGACCGCGCGATCGTCATGCATTCGGCCTGGTACGTCGACCAGACGATGATCGACCGCTGGGGCAAGATCGGCCGCAGCGAAGGCTGCTTCGCGATGTCGCCCGCCGATTTCAACGAGGCGCTGTGGCGCATGTCGGGCGGCCGGCTGCTCTATGCCGACCGCATCGGCGACGGCCAGGTCTATCCGCCGCTGCGGCCCAAGGCAGAACCGGCGCCCGAGCCGCAATTGGTGACGACGGCGCAGAATCCTTCGCTGTAAGCGGAGCGGGCTTTCCTCTGCAGTGCCGAGGTAGGTGGATGGGGCGATCCGCTCCACCCCCTCGCCGTGCCGGGCAAGACGGATCACCACATGCATCGACAGCGCCGATTCCGGGTGTTACGGCACCTGCATGGGGGCGACGATAACCCGGTTCAAGAAGGAAGCGCCGAGCGACGCGCGCCAGGTCCGCTCGCGCGAGGCGCTGACCGGCGCACTGCTCGCGCTGCTCGAGGAAAAGTCGTTCGACCAGTTGACCATCCGCGAGATCACCGCCCGGGCGGGCACCGGCTATGCCACCTTCTTCCGCCACTATCCGACCAAGGAAGCCCTGCTCGGCGACGTCGCCAGCGAGGAGATCGGCGGGCTGCTGGCGATGACCATCCCGGTGCTCACCAATGTCGACAGCTACGAATCGACTCGCGCCATCTGCGCCTTCGTCGACCAGCGGCGCAAGCTGTGGTCGGCGCTGCTGACCGGCGGCGCGGCCGGCATCGTCCGCGCCGAATTCATCCGCCAGGCGCGCGAGCTGCCGCGCGAATTCGGCAGTGCCAAGGACTGGCTGCCCTCCGACCTCGGCGTCGTCTACGGCACCGGCGCGACTTTCGACCTGCTGGCCTGGTGGCTGGGCCAGCCGGACAGCTATCCCACCGACCAGATCGCCGACATCCTGCACCGGCTGATCATCGCCCCGCTGGTCGGCGACGACCGGCTGCCCGCCGGCTTGGCATAGGCCGCATCGACCATATATGAGACAGGCTGGACCGCAGCCGGGGACCCCGCGTGAGCAACGATAGCGAGACCGTGATCGACGGCTGGGACTGGCCGGTGTTCGGCTGGGCCGACGACATCCGCCCGGCGCTGGCCGCGGCGGTGGACGGCGGGCGGGCCTGCGTGCTGGCGACGCTCTACCGCGTCGAAGGCAGCGCGCCGCGCGGGCCGGGCGCGCAGATGCTGTTCGACGGCACCGGCGCCAGCGGCTATTTTTCCGGCGACTGCATCGAATCCGACGTTTCCCGCCACGCCGCCGAAGTGCTGGCCGGCGGCGAGCCGCAATGGCTGCACTACGGCCTGGGCAGTCCCTGGATCGACATCCGCCTGCGCTGCGGCGGCGCGCTGCATATCCTCGCCGAGCGCATCGACGGCGCCTCGCCCCAGGCGCGGGCGCTGCTCGACCATGCCGCGCGGCGGCGGCAATGCGTCTGGGCCAGCGACGGCGTGGCGCAGCAGGTGCTCGAGCAGACCGGGCCGCTGCTGCACTTTGCCGAAGCGCCGCGGCAGCTGTTCCGCCGCTACGACCCGCCGCGCCGGCTGATCGTCTCGGGCGGCGATCCCGGCGCGCTGGCGATAGCCAAGCTCGGCGCCGATGCGCGGTTCGAAACCATCCTCGTCCGCCCCGGCGGTCCCGAAACGCCGCCGCCGTTCCCCGGCGTCCGCTACCTGCGCGAGGAACCGGCCGAAGCCCTGGCGCGCCTCGGCCTCGACCGCTGGACCGCTTATGTCGGCGCCACGCACGAGGATCACCACGACCTCGGCGGCTGCCTGCAGGCGCTGCGCGGCGGGGCGGGCTATGTCGGCATGATCGGCGCCCGGTCGCGCGCGGCGGGACGGCTCGAGGCGCTCGCCGCCGCCGGCGCCACCGACGAGGAACTCTCCCGGCTGCATCTCTCGCCCGGCATCCCCGGGCTCGGCAAGTCGCCCTGGGAAGTCGGCACCGGCATCATCGCCGAAGTCATGCAGGCGCTCAATCCGGCGCGCGAGCGGGCGTGAGATGACCGCGGCGCCGCTCGCCGCCGTGGTGCTGGCGGCCGGCTCGGCCAGGCGCTTCGGCAGCGACAAGCTGTCCGCCCCGTTCCGCGGCGAGCCGCTGGTCCACCACGCGATCCGCGCCGCCCGCGCCGCGCCGGTGGACCGGGTGATCGTCGTCGCCGCGCCGGGGCTCGACATCGGCGCCTGGCCGGGCGATCCGCCGGTGGCCGCGGTCCGCGTCGACAGCGCGGCGCTGTCCACCTCGCTCAAGGCCGGGATCGCGGCGGCCGGCGATGCCGCGGGCCTGTTCGTCTTCCTCGGCGACATGCCGCTGGTCCCGCCCGGCGTCGCCGCGCGGCTCGCCGCGGCGCTGGGCCGGGGCTATGCGGCGATCCCCCGCAGCGACGGCAGGAACGGCCATCCCGTGCTGCTGTCGCGCCGCGCCTTCGCCGACATCGCCCGGCTCGAGGGCGACGAGGGCGCCGGCAAGCTGCTCAAGGCGCGCGACGATGTTGCTTTTGTCGACGGCTCGGCCAAGACTGTCCTGCTCGACATAGACCGGGTCGAGGACCTGGCCCGGCTGGAGCATTGGGGAGACGACGAGGCATGAAGCTCACGACCGACTTCAGCGGCCTGTTCACGCCTTTCCGGCTCGGCCGGTTCACCCTGCCCAACCGCTTCGTCTTCCCGCCGATGGGCCTGGAAGTCTGCGAGGGCGGCATTCCCGGCGACGACGCTGCCGAATACTACGCTCGCCGTGCCCAGGGCGGCGCCAGCCTGGTGATCACCGAGGGCGCCTATATCGACCACCCCTCGTCGGGCGACAACCCGATGCTCGGCCGCTTCCACGGCGAGGATGCCTTCGAGGCCTGGCGCAACGTCGCCACCAAGGTCCACCGCGAGGGCGGCCTCTGCGTGCCCGAGCTGTGGCACGTCGGCCTGGTCTATCGCGGGCCCGACGTGCTGGTCGGCAACGAAGTCGATTTCCGCGCCGAGCTCGGCCAGGTCAGCCCATCGGGCTACATCGCGCCGGGCAAGCAGGTGACCGAGCCGATGACCCAGGCGCAGATCGACGAAGTGATCGAAGCCTATGCCCGCGGCGCGGCGAAGGCGGTCGAGCTCGGCTTCGACGGCATCGAGCTGCACGGCGCCCACGGCTACGTCATCGACCAGTTCCTGTGGAAGGCGCTCAACCACCGCACCGACCGCTACGGCGGCAGCCCCAGGGCGCGCGGCCAGTTCGCCGCCGAGGTCGTCCGCGCCTGCCGCGAGCGGCTGGAGCCGGGCATGCCGATCATCATGCGCATGTCGAACTGGAAGATGGTCGATTTCAACGCCCGCCTCGCCGATACGCCGCAGGAGCTGGAACAGCTGCTGGCGCCGATCGTCGAAGCCGGGGTCGAGCTGTTCGACTGCTCGCAGCGCCGCTTCTGGGAACCGTGCTTCGACGATCTCGCGGGCGATCTCGCCGACATGAACCTCGCCGGCTGGGTCAAGAAGGTCACCGGCGTGCCGACCTGCACGATCGGCTCGATCGGCCTCGACCTCGACTTCCTAGTCAGCCTCGGCGAGGGCAGGACCGCCGAGCTCGACCTCGGCCGCCTCGACGACCTCATGCGCCGCTTCGACCGCGGCGACTTCGACCTCGTCGCCGTCGGCCGCGCCATGATCGCCGAGCCCGACTGGCCCAGGCTGGTCCAGGCCGGGGCCTTCGGCGAACTCAAGCCGTTCTCCACCAGCCTGATGGCCGACCCGCTGATGGCCCATGTGAAGGATTGAGGATGGGCCCAGGAACCTCCCCGGAACGGGGAGGGGGACCGCGACGGCGCGGCCGGCGTGGTGGAGGGGTCGGGAGTTTCGATCGTGGCGCTGGGTTGCGAGGAGGGGTTTCGACCCCTCCACCACCGGCTGCGCCGGCGGTCCCCCTCCCCGTTCCGGGGAGGATCTTGGGTGCGAATATAAGATCCTCCCCTGGAAGAGGAGGTGGCATTCGCGTAGCGAATGTCGGAGGGGGGTCCGCGGTCGATCGGGGGGGGACACGCCTCCG
>CAUJJI010000028.1 GCA_963205265.1 Pseudomonadota bacterium | reverse complement strand
CGACGCCATCCCCATCAAGGTGGTCCACGGCGGCAGCAGTGCGCATTACACCCCAAGCACCGACACGGTCACGTTGCCGGATCCCCATGCGTTCCATTCGATCGAGGCGTATTTCTCGACGAGGTGCCATGAGCTGACCCATAATGCCGCGATCCGGATTATGCCGCATGGCTCCCGCTGGAAGTCGGTTTTCCCGGCATCGGCCATGCGGCTGTTCGGCATAATCAGAGCCCTTCGAGGAACGAGAGGAGTTGGTCGTCGGGCCGGAATCGGCCTGGCGATGTGGGCGGAGAAGCGACGCGAGCGAGCGCCTTCTCCTTCATCCGCATGTCGGCGTGGATGTAGATCTGAGTGGTCTCGACGTTCTCGTGACCAAGCCAGAGCGCGATCACCGCTGGATCGACGCCGTGGTGGAGCAGGTCCATCGCCGTGCTGTGGCGCAGCGTATGCGGCGTGACCCGCTTGGTGCCGATGCTCGGGCAGGCGCGCGCCGCCGTCAGGCAGTGCTTTCGGACCAGATGCTCAAGGGCATCGCGGCTCAGCCGCTCACCTCGGATCGACGGGAACAGCGGGCGGCTACCATCCTTTTCGTTTCCGATCCACGCTGCCAGCAGTTTGGCCGTGTCGCGGCGCAGCGGGGTTGCGCGCTCTTTCCGGCCCTTCCCCATGCAGCGGATGTGTGCGCCGGTTCCGAGTTCGATATCGGCCCGCGTGAGGCCAACCAGTTCGGATGCCCGCAGGCCGGTCTGAACCGCGAGCAGCAGCAGCGCATGATCGCGCCGCCCCGCCCATGTCGTGCGGTCTGGCGCCGCCAGCAATGCCGCGATCTCATCGCCATCAAGGAACGTCACCGTCCGCTTCACATAGCGCTTGTTGGGCATGGCGAGGATGCGCTGGCAGTGCAGCAGCCAGGTTGGATCGGCCATTGCAACGAAGCGGAAGAACGATCGGATCGCGGCAAGCCGGGTGTTGCGGCTGCGCGCGCTATTGCCCCGCGCCGTCTCGGTATGGACGAGGAAGTCGGCAACCAGATCGGCGTCGATATCCTCTACGGTGAGCTTGACCGGCGGCTTGCCGTATCGAGCGCCCGCATACCTGAGCAGCAGCCGGAACGTGTCGCGATAACCCGCGACGGTATGTCGACTCGCTTCCATCTGAACGCACAGCCGGTCGGTGAAGAAGCGCTGGACCAACGCAGGCAAGGCGGCGGCGCTCATTGGACAGCCTCCCCGCTATCGGCGGTCGCTCGCGCCATCGCCAGATCGAGGAGTTCGGGAACCGCTTCCAGATACCAGTATGTGTTGGAGGGATTCCTATGGCCCAGATAGGTCGTCAGCCGGATCATCTCGCGTGCCGGGTCTTTGCCGGTGCGATACCATTTGATCATCGTCTTCACCGCGAAGCTGTGGCGAAGATCATGGATGCGCGGTCCCCGGCCATGTTTGCAGTATGGCTGGGGAGTCCGGAGCCCGATCTCCTGGCAGGCCCGCGCGAAGTTGTAGCGGGCCGAGCAGTCGGTGAGGCGCGTGGCCTTGTCGGTGACGAACAGCGGCTTCGCGGGGTGACCGATCAACCGGTCGCGCTCGGCAAGATAGCCGATCAACCGCGTGACGACGCTCGGGTCGAGCGGCAGCAACCGCTCTTTGCCGAGCTTTCCCTGTCGGACACGGAGCACGCCATGCTCGGCATCGATATCGCCACGATCGAGCCCGAGCGCTTCACTGATCCTCAGGCCAGTGACCGCGATCAGCCCGAACAACGTCGAGCAGGTCAGTCCCCGCAAGCCGTAGATCGACGGCAACTCGGTGGCCGCCACCATGATCGCTTCGATTTCTGCATCGGTGTAAATGTGCGGGCGCGACCGTTGGATGGAGCCGGGCAGCAGGCCTCGCGGCGGCACTTCATGCGCCGGATCGAAGCTGCTCAGCCATTGGGCGAACAGGCGCACGGCTGTGAACCGCGCCACGCGGGTCGAGGTGCACGCATCAGCCAGCGTGGCGTGCCAGCGAAGGAACAGCGCCGTGTCAATGTGATCGACGCCTTCGCGGTCGGCGAACCGGGTGAAGCGGCGCAGGATGCGCTCGCTGGTGCCAAGATCATAGCCGAGGCTGCGCCGGACACTCAGATAGCGGTCGAGTTGGGATGCGAGGCTCATAGCGCGCCTCCCACCACCGGCCAGGGCTGCGCGACAGACCGCAGTCCGTCGATGTCGAGCCGGGCATATATCATCGTCGACGACCGGGAGCGGTGCCGAAGCACGTCGCCCACTTCGTCGAGCGACGCGCCCGTGTTCACGAGCTGCGTAGCAAGGCTATGCCGCAGCAGGTGCGATCCCACATAGGGCGTCACCGGCTTCTGGCCGGTCGCCTTCAGCGCATCCTTGAGGATGGCGTTGACGATCTGCCCATCCTTGAACGGGCGATGCGGCGCGCGATGCGCGACGAACATCGTGCGGCAAGTTGCCGGTCCTCGCTCCTCGCGAAGATAGCGGCTCAGCGCGTCGCCGATCTCCACCGTGATCGGAAGGCGGTCGTGCAGCTGGCCCTTGCCACGCACCGTAAGCTCGCCCGAGCGCCAGTCGATATCGTCGAGCTGGATCGCAATGACCTCGGCAGCACGCAAGCCGAGCCGGGCCATGAGCAGCAGCATCGCATAGTCCCGTGCGCCGTGTCGGGGATTATCGCGCACGCAAGCGAGCACCGCGTCAACGCCCTCGGGCGACAGGTGGCGCGGCAGTCGCGCTCCCCAGACCTTCGCCGTCTTCGGCACGCTCAGCGCCAGATTGGTCGCCGTGGCCCCGCAGCCGAACAGGTATTGCAGGAAGATCCGGACATGGGTCGCCACCGTCTTGTCGCGGCGCGCACTACCCAGCACATGCTCCATGAAGCCGATTGCGTCGGCGGGCCGCAGGCGGCCCACATCGGGCATCGCTTCGCCGAAGCGATAGTCCAGGAAGCGGCGCGCAAAGCCCACCGTATGGGGGACCGAACGCGGGCTGAGGCCGCGCTGTTTGACAAGGTAGGTTTCGAGTTTCGCCAGCAGCTCCGCCCGCGCGGCCTGCGCCTCGGTCAGCGGCACTGGCTGCGCCACACCGATATCGACGAGGTGCTGGGCAAAGCGCCGCGCAAGTTTATCGGGGCGCACCGTCCCGACCTTCTTGCGCGGCACCGTCCGTCCGAACCGATCAGCCAGATCGGGCGTCAGCGCGGAAGGTTCAACGCCCTCTGCATCCATTATTCGGCCAAGCTTTCGGATGATCTGCAAATAGCCGGCAAGGGTTGCGCGAGCGTAGTTCGCGGCTGCGAAGCTTTGCACGAAAGAGTCGAGGTAGGGATCGACGCAGGTTTTGAAGCTGTCCTTCATAATCGTCATACTCCATGTGTTGGAGTTCGATCCGGGCCTTGCGGTGACTGCAAGTGCAAGACTATCGATAGATTCACGTTTGAACGTTCGGGGCGATCATGAAGAAGGCGGGCAAGATTCCAGACGAGAAGGCCATCAGGGCGCTGATTGAGAAGTACGGATGCCCCGTGCCATTCCACGAAGTGCGCACTCGTCTTCTCGGCACTATCGCCACGCCCGAGATGACCGTGTCCCCGTTTCAGGTGATCCAGGAGATCTGGGGCGGCGAGCTCCCTGTGTTCGACGGCATGGACGATTTGAACGCATTGATCGGTGCACTGGTTGATGGCCTATGGAACGGTCTGACCCGGCACCAGAAGCGCAGCCAGCCGTTTCGGCTTGTCCGCGTGCCGATGGAACCCACCGCCGCCAACCTCGCGATGTACGGTCGCATCCGGCTTGAGGAGTTGGATGGATTCATCGAGGGCCTGTTCAATGGCGAGGAGATCATCGATCTACCGGAACGAGCCCATGTTGCGGTTGAAGATCTCGGCGATCTGCGCGCCATGATGGTCGGCCTGTGCGGATTGATGGAGCAGGATCCCGAAGCCGATGACTGCCAGAACATCGACAACCTGTTCATGCAACTGCGCGAGCTGACCCGGATCATGGAAAGCGAGATTCATGAGGTCGTGCTGGCCTGCACCCGTGCACGGCGGCAGATGCTCGACGGTATTCCCACCGAGCGGGCGACGGTTCACTGACCTCCATGTCCGAAGAGCGGCTGCGCCAAAAACTTCGCAAAATCGAGGCCCTTTATGCCGGCGCGACGACCGCAGGAGAAAAATCCGCAGCCGGCGCGGCGGCAGAGCGCATCCGGCGCCAATTCGAGGTGGCCAGCAAGAAGGAGCGCGCCGAGGAGTTCAAATTCTCGATCACCGATCCCTGGTCGCGTCAGCTCTTCATCGCCCTGTGCCGCCGCTACGGGATCAAGCCGTTCCGTTACACCCGCATGCACCGCCAGACCGTCATGGTTCGCGCCCCGGCCAGTTTTGTGCAACTGACGCTATGGCCGGAATTTGAAGAGCTGAGCCGCGCGCTCACTGCCCACCTCGACGAAATCACCAGAAAGATCATCCGCGACGAGGTGCACGAAGCCACTCAGGATGCGGAAGAAATCAGCGAACCGCGTCAACTGCGCTGAAATGCCTTCGTCCGCGGTCGATATTCGTATCGCCGCTTGCCTCCGATTATGCCGAACCGACCCACCGGCGTGCCCCAGATGTTCGCCCGTTCGAAGCACTATGCGGCATAATCCCGGTTACGGCATTATGCGACTTATGCCGATATCGGCATAAGACCCACGCTACAGGGTCGGCCAAGCGGCTCAATCGCCAGTTCGGTAAGCGCTTCGGGGACGATGCCTATGCCTTCGAGGAAATCGTCGCCTCGCTCTGCCAGGCTACCCTCTGCGCTGAA
>CAUJJI010000027.1 GCA_963205265.1 Pseudomonadota bacterium | reverse complement strand
CCCATGCCCTGCCTTACGTTGGGTAATTCCCCGCATCCGGATAAGTGGTCGCCCTGACAGGCGCCGGCCCTTGGGGTAGCGGCGAGCGAACCGGTTCCGCTCCCTGCATCCCGCGAGGTATGGGGCATATAACCAATATGGTTCGTGTTGTCAAGCGAAATCGTTGGCCAGCCCCATTCGTCGTCCCGGGCGTGACCCGGGTCCGCGGGGCGCATAGATGGAACGTCCGCCCCAGATCACAGCGGTGCCCGGTCCAGCCCCGGACGACGGAGTTTGCTCGCGTCCCACACCCCACCCGTCATGCTGAACTTGTTTCAGCACCCATATCTCCCCCAGCCCTGAGGCTCAGGGCCGAGACGCAACGGCGCCTTAGTCCGTCCATGCAGAGCTCCGGCGCCTCGAGGTGAAATGGGCCCTGAAACAAGTTCAGGGTGACGAGGTCGTTCAGCAGGTCTTCTTGTTGCCGTTGCAATTGCCGTTGCCGTTGCCGTTGCCGTTGCCATTCCCGTTCCCGGAGGACCCTCCGGTCGAGCCGCCCGTCGACGTGGTCGTGCCGCCTGTCGACGTTGTGGTGCCGCCTGTCGACGTGGTCGTGCCCCCTGTCGACGTGGTCGTGCCGCCCGTAGACGTGGTCGTGCCGCCCGTGGTGGTCGAACCACCCGTCGACGTTGTGGTGCCGCCCGTCGTCGTCGAACCGCCCGTCGAGGAAGTGGTCGAGCTGGTCCCGCCGGTCGTGGTATCGCCGCCCGTCGTGGTCGAACCGCCGGTCGAGGTCGTCGTTCCGCCCGTGGTGGAACTGGACGTCGTCGAAGTGCCGCCGCTCCCTCCCGAAGTGGCCGCGCCGCCGGAAGAGCTCGAGGGCTCGGGGGAATCGGCGGTGATCGCACTCGCTTCGCGCTGGATCGCAGCGGTCACGTTGTTCTTGAGCGAAAGCGCGGCAATGCCCAGGCCCCCGATCACGGCGATCATGAGTGCATATTCGGCCGATGACGCGCCGCTGGTGCTGCGGAGGAAGCGCCTTACCATAGTCCTTTACCCCTGCTTGCCACGAGGAGATCGATCGTCCGGGGCAGGCCAAAAGCCCGCTGGGGAAAGGTACAGCATTTCCGGTTTGGTAAACAGTTATTAATTGCGAACCAATCTTAATGCCCCATCACGGGACACGCCCAAATACCTCATGATATTTCAGGTGCTTGGCTTCCATATCCGCCCGGCATCGCCTCCGAATGCAATGGCTGCGCAATTAACTGCCTCGGCCATTCTGCTTAAGTTAGCTGCCTGAGGGGAAACGGCTTCGGCTATGGCAGTCGGCGCCTCCCCGGCTCTCGCCTTATCGGCGGGACAGCGGGTCTACGGCGGTGCCGTTGACGCGCAACTCGTAATGGAGATGCGGCCCGGTCGCCAGGCCGGTCGACCCGACGAAGCCGATGACGTCGCCATTGCGGACACGCGCGCCGGCGAAGACGTTCAGGCGCGACATGTGGCCATATCGGCTTTCCACGCCGCCGCCATGATCCAGCGCCACCGACAGTCCGTAGCCGCCGCGCCAGTCGGCCAGGCTGACCACGCCGTCCGAGGCTGCGACGACAGGCGTGCCGATCGGGGCGGCAAGATCGACGCCGCTGTGCGCGCGATAGATGCCCAGGATCGGATGCCGGCGCAGGCCGAAGCCGCTGGTCAGCGCGACGGAAGCCACCGGCAGGCGCGAGGGAAGCGGTACGGGACCGGCGTAGCGTGCGACCGCGACCGCGGGCTTGCGCGTCGAAAATGCGACCGCGAGACCGCTGCCGCCAAAATTGCGCCGCGCCGCATAGACCGGCCGGCCCAGGGCATCGGCCGCCCGGCTGACCGAGACGCGGCCGACTGCGGGCTCGAAGCCGATCTCGGGCGCGCGCCAGTCTGCGAAAGCCAGGCGGAACTGCTCACCGGTTCCCGCCCGGTTCGGGCCGGCGGCCTGGCCGGGATCGATCGGCGCCGCGGCGGCCGCGGCTGCGACGGCGGCGCCATCGGCCATGGCTGCGTGCGGCAGGGCAAGCGCCGCGGCTGCGATCAGCGAGCTTCCGGCCGAAGAAGATTTCGCAAACCTGCTCAACCCAGCCCCCTTTCGAGAAGCGCCGCGGGGAAATCGCCCTTACCGAAATTTCACAGCAGCCGGTGCCTGAGACTTACCGCAAAATCCTTCAACTTCGAAACGTTCAATCGACCAGGGTCGTAGCCGTGCAATTCTGGCACAATATTTCGGAACGACCACCTCGCGCCGGGGATGGTCGTCGTGCCGGTCAGAACCTGCTGACGTAGTACAGCCACGCTGCAAGTACGATCGGCAGCCATGCGAAAGCCGCCGCGATGATCAGCCAGGCTACGGGCACCGGCCGCTCCCGGCCTCTATCCGGCTTTCCCGGTGCTTCCATCATTTCAGCGTCGAGCAATTTTTCGAATTGCATTACGATGCCCCCCTCCGACAACTTCGGCAATGCCGCGTCCCGGACCTCCCAGTCCTGCATTCGCCCGAGATCGAACCTCCTCCGGCCGACCGTTCGGAAATGTTATGGTTAATTAAGGTAAACGCCGTGCTTTGCCCAGCGCATTCTTGCGTCGTGCGGAGCGGCATTTGCCCCCGACCGGCCGCCGGCATCGCCGGTCAGTTCGTGAAGCGGATTCCGTACCTCGGCCGCTGCGCCCAGGCGACCTGCGCCAGCTTGATGCCCAGCCCGGGAATTTCGATCTCGATCGACGCACCTGTCGCCATCAGCTCGGCGGTTTCGATCATGGCGCCCGCTTCCGATATGTTCCGGACCGTCACGCGCGATTGCGTGGAGCCGTGAAGCATGACGCCCCAGAGGACCTGGGATCGACGATCTGCTTCTCGCCTCTCCACCACGATCGCTACGGAAATGTCCGCCCCCTCCGGCCACCGGCCCGGAAGATATGCACTCCGGCGCCATGGCCGAGCCAGCATGTAGCGACATTTGCCGGGTTGTATCGTTGAGAATTCTCAATCTGCGTGTATGGCCACAGGCGCGTCCATGGCCGCTCTTGCGGACCGGCAACCGACGACGCTTCGGGCAGCGCAAACCTGCCGGCAGACCATACGATTTACGACAATTTGCGGCTTGAGGGTGCCGCCGCTCTGCGCTTCGGAAAGCGCTCCTTCACTCTGGCTTCAAGGACCGATCTTCACATGCGCAAATGGCACCGCTGGCTTTCGCTGTTCTTCGGAATGTTCATGCTCTGGATCGCCACGACCGGCGTGCTCAGCCAGGCGGCAGAGCTCCTGCCCGGAGAAAGCGCAGCTGCAGCGCCGGCCAGTGCAGCGCCGCCCGGATTCCAGTGCCCGGAAGGCTGGCGATGCATGCCGCCGCGTCCCGAAGGCGGCGCCCGCGCGCTCGTCGGGCTGCTGCATCATCTCCACTCAGGCGAGAGCTTCGGCCCGATCGGCGTCGCCGTCTCGGTCCTGTCCGGCCTGGCCCTGATCTTCTTCTCCGTTTCCGGAATATGGCTCTACGTGCAGATGTGGCGCTTGCGCAGCGATCGGAAGCTCATGCCCCGCTGGTTCTGGAAGTAGCGCTCCGGCGGCTCGGTCCCGGCCGGCGGCGCCTGCAGCCGGCCGGTCGTGACCGGCGCCGGCGTGCCTGCGATCGGCGAATTGCCATGCGGCCCCCGGCTTGGCTACAGTCGGGGCTCCGGTCCATTCGCAGCGGGAGGTTGCAGCGCAGGTGAAACTCGTCACCATCCCGCGCTCCACGGGAAGCCATCTGTCGGTCCGCGTCAAGCGGCCGGGGGAACGGCGCAGCGCCTCGCGCACGGCGACGCGGGCGCTCGACGTGCTCGAGGCCTTCGGCGAGGCCCGGCGGCCACTCCGCGCGGTCGAGATCGCCCGCTTGCTGGAGCTGACCTCCTCGACGGCCGACCAGCTGCTCAAGACCATGGTGGAATCGGCGCACCTGGTGTTCGACGCCCAGTCGAAATGCTATTTCCCCTCGCCTCGCCTCGCCAGCTTCGGCCTCTGGCTGGGAGAGACCTACGGCGCCGGCGGGCACATCCGCCAGCTGGTGCAGGACGTCCGGCAGCAGACCGGCATGGTCGCTACGGTCACCACCCAGAACGACCTGTTCATGCAGATCATCGACCTTGCCGCGCCCGGCGAGCAGCTGGCCCGGCGCGGCCTGCAGGTTTCTCTGTTCGGCTCGGCCATCGGCAGCGCCTGGCTGGCGACCCGCGACGACACGGAAGTCCGCCGCCTGGCCCACCGCGCCCGCATTCCCGCCGGCGAAGTGCCGGCAATCGTGCATACGCTGGACGCGATCCGCAGCCGCGGCTTCTCCGACGGCCCGACCGGCGGCTCCGAGCTCTGGGCGATCGCGGTCCCGCTGCCGATGCAGGGGCAGGACCTCCAGACCGTCCTCGGGCTTTCGGGACCTGCCGGCCAATTGCGCGGCCGGACGGAGCACTACGTGGCCCTCATGCGCCAGGCGATCGCGCAGTGGATGGCAGTCTCGGACAGTCCCGGAAAGGGGGGCGGCGGCAGCCCAGCTGCCGACGGAGGGGACTGACTGCCCGAGGAAAGAGCGTCCCCCCACTACCGGCTGCGCCGGCGCCCTCCCATGGGGAGGGGCACCCTGGCCGGAGCTAGGCCGGATTGGCCTCGGGCGTCTTCGCCCAGAGCTTGTGCGTCAGCGACTCCGCTTCGGCTTCGGCCGACTTGATCTGCCTTGCCAGGCTGTCCGCCAGCCCGCCCGAGCCGCGCTTCTTCAGCTCGGGGATGACGCGCGTGCCCAGCAGCTCGATCGAGCGCATGATCGCGTCGTGCGGCAGGTAGCCGAAGTTGAGGTAGCAGAGCAGCTGGTCGACTCCCGCTTCCTCGTAGCGCAGCAGCTTGCGCAGGCATTCGTCCGGCGTGCCGACGATGACCATGTCCTCGCGGTCGAACTCGGTAATGTCGAACTCGCCCCGGGCCCGCGCCTCGAGCAGCGGGAAGGCCTGTGCCTGCTGCTCGGGCGTGAGGTGGGCCATTTCCCACTTCAGGTGGAATTCGGCGATGCCCTTGTACCACCACCACATCGAGTCCCAGAGCCGGTTGGTGCCGAACTCGTCGCGCGATTCCGCGCAGTGGACCAAGGTATAGACCCCGACCTTGTTGGTGTGGACCCCGGTCAGCGGAACCGCCCCCTCCTGCGCCTTGCGATAGGCGTCGATCACTTCTTTGAGCCGGTCGAGCGGCTGCATGATGCTGAAGCACAGCAGGCCGCAGCCGTTCTCGCCGGCCATGGTCGCGCTCGATTCGGTCGAGGCCGCCATCCAGGCCGGCGGATGCGGATACTGGTAAGGCTTGGGCGTGACCATGCGCCGGGGGAACTTGAGGTATTCGGAATCCTCCTCGTAGTATTCCTGCTCCCACATGCCGACGACGGTGCGCGCCGCCGCTTTCATCTTCTCCTTGCTCTTGGCGATGTCGACGCCGAAGGCGATCTGCTCCATCGGCGTGGAGCGGCCCATGCCCCAGATCGCGCGGCCTTTCGACAGCACGTCGACTGTCGCCACTTTCTCGGCGACGCGGGCCGGGTGGATGAATTCGTGCGGCATCAGCACGACGCCGAAGCCCAGCTTGATCCGCTCGGTGATCTGCGACAGCGCGCCGAGCACGGCCTCGCTGCACGGCATGTGGCTGCGGTTCTCGCGGAAATGGTGCTCGACCAGCCAGACCGCCTCGAAGCCGAGCTTGTCGGCGAGCACGATCTGCTTGATGTTGTCCTCGTAGGCGGCGCGCTCGGCCATGCGCTGCCCCCAGGGATGCTCGCCCGCCCAGGGCTGCGGCGCGTCGAATTCGTATAGCAGGCCGAGTTCCATCGGGTCGCTCCTCTCCGGTTCCATTGCTTGCGGCATTATTGGCCGCCGCCCTCGCGAAACAAGGCGATTCCGCCTGTCGAGGCAAAATCCATAAATACGGATTTCGGGGGCCATGCCTTTCCGCAAGCATGTAGGACAGCCTAAAGTGCATGGCGGAGATCGAATCGCCGATCGGCTCTGGTCGAAGCGGAGAACGGGGGAGAATGCTGCATGCCCAGCCGGGGAACGAGACGATGAGCGAGGCCGCCGCTCCCGGCCGGCTGCAGGACAAGATCGCCCTGGTCACCGGCGCCGGCAGCGGCATCGGCGAGGCCTGCGCGCGCGCCTTCGCCGCGCACGGCGCGCAGGTCATCGTCAGCGACGTCCGCGCCGAAGCCGGCCTCGCCGTGGCGCAGGACATCGGCGAGCGGGCAATCTTCATCGCGCTCGACGTCTGCGACCCGGAAGCCTGGGATGCGGCCGTTGCCGAGATCACGCAGCGGTTCGGCGGGCTCGACGTGCTGGTCAACAATGCCGGCACCGGCACCGGCGGCGGCATCGAGCGCGAGACGCTGGCCGACCACCACCGCGTGCTCGACGTCAACGTCACCGGCGTCTGGTCGGGCATCCGCCAGGCCCTGCCGGCCTTCGCCGCGCGCGGCGGCGGATCGGTCATCAACATCTCGTCGATCGACGGCCTCGTCGGCGTCGAGGGGCTGAGCACCTACGTTGCCAGCAAGTTCGCCGTCACCGGGCTGACTCGCTCGCTGGCGCTGGAGCTCGGCGCGCGCAACATCCGCGTCAACAGCATCCACCCCGGCATCATCGAGACGCCGATGGTCGCCAAGAACACCGGCAAGTCGATGGAGCGCCTGCGCAAGGCCGTTGCCCGCCAGCCGATCCCGCGGATGGGCCGGCCCGAGGAAATCGCCCAGGCCGCGGTGTTCTTCGCCTCCGACGAAAGCAGCTATTGCACCGGCGCGTCGCTGGTGGTCGACGGCGGCCACATCGCCGGCCCCTATCGCGATCCGATGTAGCAAGACGCAACCATCGCCACAGCGGCAGGTGCGCTGCGGCCAACGGCTTGTCCGGGCCGGGCGAGAATGCGAACCACGCATGCGCCGGCACTGGCCCGGCGAATCGCAGGGAGGGCCTCTGATGCCGGAAGACAAGGACACGCGGGTGGCGCTGGTCACGGGCGGCGCGCGCGGGCTGGGCCGCGCCATCGCCGAAGCGCTGCTGGCGCAGGGCGTGCGGCTGATGCTCGTCGACATCCTCGGCGACCGGCTCGAGCAGACCCGCGCCGACCTCGCGGCGGCGGGCGGCACCTGCCGGAGCTTCGTCACCGACATCTCGCAGCGCGACAACTGCCGTGCCGCCGTCGAGGCGACGATCGCCGCCTACGGCCGGCTCGACGTGCTGATCAATGCCGCCGCGCTGATGCGCTTCAACCACGCGGTCGACGTGCCGGAAGCGGAATTCAACCGCATCATGCAGGTCAATGCCGCCGCGCCCTTCTGGTTCGCCCAGGCGGCGATCCCGCATCTGCTGGAAAGCCAAGGCAACATCGTCAACGTGCTGTCGCAGAGCGCGCTGATGGGCACCTCCTACATCGTGCCCTATTCGATGTCGAAAGCCGCGGTCATGCAGCTGACCAAGTCGCTCGCGGTCGAATATGTCGACAAGCCGATCCGGATCAACGCCGTCGCCCCCGGATCGATGATGACCGAGATCAGTTCCGAAGCGCCCATTCCGGACGGCGTCGATTTCGCCAAAATGAAACGCTATTCCGGCGAACGGCCACCGGCCGATCCCGCGGCGGTGGCGGCGGTGGTCGCCTTCATCTCGTCACCGGCGGCGCAGGGCGTCCACGGCGCGATCTGGACGGCCGACAACGGCGTGACCGCCGGCTGACTTCGGCGCAGGCGAATTTTCCGGCGTCGCCAAAGGCATGGCGACCGACTCGGCCGGCCGAAATAGGGCGATGAACTAACTGGCTGTTAACCCTGCGATGCGTAGTCTGCGCGCTTCGGAGGACGCGCGCCAGCTATGAAACTTTCCGACGGAACTGCCATCGCGGCGAGCGGGCTGGCATATTGCCTGCTGGCCTGCGCGACGATCTGGATCACCGATGCCGGCGCCGGCATAGCGACGATCTGGCCGGCCAACGCCATCCTGCTCGCCATCGTCTGGACTCTGCCCAGGAACCGCTGGCTGCCCTATTTCCTGGCCTGCTTCGCCGGCAACGTGATCGCCAACATGTTCGCGCGCGATTCGCTGCTGGCATCGCTGCCGTTCGGCATCGCCAACATGGCCGAGGTCGCCATGGCGGCCCTGCTGCTCGGTCGAACCCGCAACAGCGGCGAGGCATTCGCCGGCGTGCGGCAAGTCGCGCGCTTCGGGGTAATCGCCGGCGTCCTTGCTCCCGGCTTCAGCGCCCTGCTGGGCGCGGCGACGGCGAAAGTCCTCTACGATGCGGGAATGCTGCAGGCCTACCTGACCTGGTTCACGGCCGATGCGCTGGGCCTGCTGATCGTCACGCCGGTCGCCCTGATGCTGCGCGACGGCGAGCTGCTGCACTGGTACCGGCAGCTGTCGCGCCAGGCGCGATCCCACGCCGCAGGGCTGTTCCTGCTGGTGATCGCCACCACCTGCGTCACCTTCGGGCAGAGCGGCAATCCGCTGCTGTTCCTGGTGTTCGGCCCGACGATACTGGCGTCCTGCCGCCTCGGCCGCGCCGGCGCCGTCCTGTCGGTCGTGGCCGTCGCCGCGATCGGCACTTTCGCCACGATGCACGATGCGGGTCCGCTGGGCATCCTGGGCGACGACTGGACCAAGGTCATCGTCTTCCAGCTTTTCCTCGCCGTGCTGATGATGACCGCCCTGCCTGCGGCCGCCGAGCTCGACAGCCGCCGCCATCTGATCGCGAAACTGGCCGAGCGCGAAGCCGCGCTGCTGCTGATGATGGATCGCTCTTCCGACCTGATCCTCAACTTCGATCGCGATGGGACCTGCGTCTTCGCCTCGGGATCGAGCGCGTCGCTGGCCGACTACACGCCGGGCATCGTCGTCGGCGCCAATGTCGTCGATCTCCCGCATCCCCACGATGCCGGCAAGGCCAAGTTCAACCTCGTGCGAGCGCTGGACGACCCCGCGCACTCGCATCGCTGCGAATACCGCCTCAACGACGGCGGCGGCGGCTGGTTCTGGGTCGAAGCCAGCACCCGCGCGCTGACCGACGCCGACGGCCAGGTCACCGGCGCGGTCAGCGTGCTGCGCGACGTCTCGCACCACAAGCGGCAGGAAGCGGATCTGCGGATGGCCGCGATCACCGACGAACTGACCGGGCTGGCCAACCGCTCGGGCTTCGTCGACGCCTTCGAGCGCGAGCTTCCCGCCACCGACCGGATAGAGACCTGGGTCGGCCTGCTCGATCTCGACCACTTCAAGACGGTGAACGACCGCCACGGCCATCTCGCCGGTGACGAAGTCCTGCGGGCCGTGGCCAACCGCCTGCGCGCCGAACTGCGTCCGGACGACGTGCTCGCCAGGATCGGCGGGGAAGAATTCGCGGTCATCCTCGTCAGCTGCAGCGAAACGACGGCATCGACCATCTTCGAGCGGCTGCGCTCCAGCGTCTGCGAGGCGCCAGTGGCCGTCGCTCCCGGGGTGGCGCTGTCGCTGACGCTGAGTGCCGGCTTCGTCAAGCTGACGCCCGAACTCTCGCGCGAGCAGATCCTCGCCGCGGCGGACGAAGCGCTCTACTTCTCCAAGCGTGCGGGCCGCAACCGCGTGACCATCGGCATCGCTCGCCGCGACGCACTGGCGGCCTGAAGCCCCCTAGTCCGCGGCCGAAAGGATCGCGGTGATTTCGTTCACCGGATGCTTGGTCAGGTCCTTGGCCAGCTCGGCCAGGATCCGGCTCGCGACCGCCCGGCCGAAGCGCTTGCGCAATTCGGCAAGGGTGCGCGGCGGAGCGACGACGATGAGCTTGTCGAAATCGCCCGCGGCGGCCAACCGGTCGAGCAGTTCGGCGACTTCGCCGGCGAAGCGATCCTCCTCGATCTGGTGGAAGTCGGTCTGCTCGACGGCGCTGCGCGCGCTCCCGTAGCTGGCATAGCGCCCCGGCTGATCGCTGCCCTGCTGCTGGGTGGAAGGGTTCTCCTGCTCGCCGTCGCCTTCGAAGGCGAGCTGCGGCTCGCGCAGGTCTCCGGCATTGCGCAAGAGCAGGAACCGCTTGCCGTCCGCCAGGAGCACCAGGGCGTTGTGGGGAATAAGCATGTCGCAAGATCTCCTTCCAGCATTGGTCTGTCCCAAACGAGCGAACCGCGCGCAGGTGTCGGGCGCCCGACGTGAACAACAGTCGACCGGGCTGTCCGGCAGCAAGGACCATCACCGCCGCCGGCATCTTACCAAGAATGCGCCGACAGGCATCGCGGGATTCTACATAAGTCCCGCCCCACCGCCGCGGCCGGCCGGATACTATCACTAAGTACCTGTTATAGCTGAATTAACCTGACATTTCGGTTGCGCCTCTCCGGCCTGCATGATAGGTCCCCACCCGGCAGAACGGACCGTCCGATCCCGGGGGCGACCGCCGAAAATCCGTCATCGATCGACGCGCATCGATCGCACACGCATGTCTGCGCGTGACCCAGCCCGCGGCGGCGGCCGTTGCTGCGGCCGGGTCGCCTGCGCCAACCGAGGAGTCGAAGCATGGCCAAGCGTGCCGCAGCCGGCATTTCCCGAAACGCAAGCAAGGCTGTGAGCCGCGATACCCTGCTCAGGCAAGAGCTCGATGCCAAGCGCACGGTCTGCATCGACGGCGAGACGCGGCGCATCGCCACCCGCCAGCTGGTCATCCAGACGACGGTCAAGGATGCCCTTACCGGCGACCGCGAGGCGCGCCGGATGATCTGGGAAGCCATGGGCAGGCTCTACCCCGCCGAAGCCGATGTGCCCGAGCTCCCCTTGTACCAGCGGCTCAACGCCAGCGACGCGCTCACGCTCGAGGAGTTCGAGGCGGAGGTGCGGCGCCGGATCATGGCCGAGGTCGCCGGCGAAGCCCCTGACGCCAGGCGGTGATCGAAGCTGCTGCCCATGATCACTCCAGCGATGCTGCATCGTCGCTCGCTCAAGTACTTCCTGCGCGAGGTCTATCGGCAGCTGCATCCCGGAGCGCCGCCGCTGGTCCTGGGCTGGTACCTGCAGGCGCAATGCCACGCGCTCGAGCTGGCGGCGCGGGGCGAGACGCGCCGGCTCGTGATCAATGCGCCGCCGCGCACGCTAAAGTCGATCACCGGTGCCGTCGCCTTCACCGCCTGGCTGCTCGGGCAGGAGCCGCGGACCCGCATCCTCGTCGCCGCCTGCAGCGAGGATCTCGCCCGGCTCCACGACCGCCAGGCCCGCAGCATCATGGAGAGCCCGGAATACGGCGCCGCTTTCCCCGCCACCGCGATCGATCGCAGCCGCACGCGCCGGCTGGAACTGCACACCACTGCCGGGGGATTCCGCAAGGCGGTGACGACCGGGACCACCGCCACCGGCTTCGGCGGCGATTTCATCGTTCTCGACGACTGCATAAAGGCGCAGGACGCCTGCCGGGCGGCCGAGCGCGAGCGGATCGAGCGCTGGTACCGCTCGACCATCGGCACGCGGCTGGACGATCGCGACCGCGGGGTCGTCATTTCGATCCAGCCGCGGCTGCATGAACGCGACCTCGCCGGCATCATGCTGGAAAGCGGGGCGGTGCACCTCGCGCTGCCCGCCGTGGCCGCCCGGCAGCAGCGCATCGCGATCGGTCCCGACCGCTTCCATGACCGCCTGCCCGGCGATCTGCTCGCGCCCCATCGCGACAGCCGGGAAAGCCTCAAGCGCCAGGAACTGCTGATGGGCAAGCGCGACTTCGCGCTGCAATACCTGCAGGATCCGGCGGCACCCGGCGGCGGCGCGGTCGAGCTGACATGGTTCGCGCGCTACGACGAGCCGCCCTTGCGCGAACGCTGCTGCCGGGTGGTCCAGAGCTGGGACACGGCCGTCTCGACCGAGCCTGCCGCCGCCTTTTCGGTCTGCACCACCTGGGGCCTGGTCGGCCGGTCCTGGCGCCTGCTCGACGTGTTCCGGGCGCGGCTCGACTACGGCGACCTCAAGCGCGCGGTGATCCGCCTCCATCGCCGCTGGCGGCCCGACTGCGTGCTGATCGAGAACGCCACCGCCGGCCCGGCGCTCCATGCCGAGCTGCGTCGCGACGGCCCTTTCGTGCCGGTCCTTCGCCCGGTCCGCGCCGGCAAGGCGGAGCGCCTGTTCGCCCAGACCGCGCGGCTCGAGGCGGGCCTGGTCGCGCTGCCCCGAGAGGCGCCGTGGCTCGACAGCTTCTGCCGCGAACTGCGCGCCGCGCCCGACGGGCGCTACTGGGACCAGATCGACAGCATGACCCAGTTCCTGGAGTTCGTGATGGGATGATGCGCCTATCGCCGTCCCGAACGACGCTCAACCCTTCACTGGGATATCGTAGTCCTCGATGTAGTCCCTGAAGCGCTCGTGGACCTCGTCCTTCGACAGGCCGTATTCGGCGAGGTCGTATGCGTGCTTGCCGTGCTTGCCCTTGGGATTGTCGGCCATGTAGCCCTGCATCGCCCGTTCGGCCGCTGGCGTGAACGCGTCGCCGACGGCGTCGTAGATCTTCCGCACCGTGCCGATCGGGTCGCGGACGGTGTCGGCATACTGGACGTCGTGGATCGCCCCGGCGCCGTGCTTGGCCTTGAAGGCCCTAGTCCGGTCGATCATGACCCGGAAGGTATCCATGAAGCTCTCGCCGATGCCCTTGAGATCGACGTCGTCCGAATAGATCTGGCGGACATATTTGATCAGGCTGCAGCAGGAGCCGACCACCTCGGCCGGATCGCGGTGCGTCATCACCAGCCGGGCATCGGGATAGACTTCGGTCAGGGCATCGAGGAACAGCGGGTGCCAGGGGTTCTTCAGCGTCCATTGCCCCTTGGCGTGGTGCTGCAGCGCCTGGAGCGTGCGCTTGTGAAAGCGGAACGCCGGCAGGTAGTCCGCCTCGTGCAGGAACCAGTGCCGGTAAGACGGGATATCGGCCTGCGCCTCGTAGACCTGCGCGCAGAAGCTGGTGGTCATCAGGAACTGGCATTCGGTCGGGCTGTCGGCGAATTCCATGTGGATCGCGGCGATCTGCGGCATGTACTGCAGCGCCATCTCGCACTTGGCCTGCTGCTCGGCATAGCGGCGGCCGGCGTGCAGTTCCTCGGGGCGCGCGGGCGGGATCGGCTCGTAGATCTCCCAGCGCAGGAAGCTGCGCCGCGCTGGGTCGGCGGCGAGCAGGTTGATTGCCAGAGTCGTGCCGGTCCGCGGCAGGCCGAAGACGAACAGCGGCTTTTCCACCGGCGCCTCGAGCAGTTCGGGATGCCCGGCCAGCCAGTCCTCGATCTGCATGCGCGTGGCCATGTAGGCGACGAGATCGTCGTGCGCCATCTGCGCGCCGCGCTCGGTGAAGCGCGCTTCGCTCGCGTAGGAGCGCAGCAGCCGCTCGAGCCCTTCGAGCACCGAACGGTCGCCGATTTCGGTGAGCCCGGTCCGGGCCGAGGCGGCGGCTATGATCTGGTCGACGGTCATCATGGTCATCCCGGCTGCTCCCCCCGTGCCATGGCGAAGCTTTTCGCCATGTGTTCGAAGAACCCGTTCTCGGCGGGGTGGAAAGTGAAAGTCTCGGCCATGTCGCGGATCGCGCCGAAATTCTCGGCAACGCTGTCGATCGTCCAGTCCGGGCGGTAGGCGCCGCGGGTTTCGGACACGAAGGCCCGTGCGACCCGTCCGGCCATGGCCACGTACATCTCCGCCGTGACCGCGCAGTCCTCGTGCGCCAGGTAGCCGACGACGGGCGCCACCATGTCCGGCGTCATCGGCGGGTACTGCGACACGTCGAGCCCTTCGGCCATCCGTGTCACCGCGCCGGGCAGGATGATGTTCGACTTCACGCCGTGCGCCGCGCCTTCGATCGCGATCAGGTTGTTGAGCCCGATCATCCCCGACTTGGCGACGGCATAGCCCACGGTCTGCGGCATCGTGTAGAGCCCGCCGATCGAGCCGGTCAGCACGACACGGCCGTAGACCGCCCCGACCATGTGCGGGAAAGCCGTCCGGGTGACGTGGAAAGCGCCGAGCAGATGGACGTCGACCACGCTGCGGAACGCCTCGGTGGTGATCTCGGCAAAGTCGTCGAAGCGGGTGTTGCCGGCGTTGTGGATCAGCACGTCGATCCGGCCCCAGCTGTCGAGCGCCGCCGCGACGATCGCCTCGCCGCCTTCGGGCGTGGCGACGCTTTCCGTGCAGGCCACGGCTTCGCCGCCGGCCGCGCGGATCTCGGCGACGACCTGCGCGGCCACGCCGACGTCGCTGCCGTCGCCGGCCAGCGCGCTGCCGTTGTCGTTGACGACCACGCGCGCGCCGCGCGAGGCCAGCAGCAGCGCATATTCCCGGCCCAGGCCGCGGCCCGATCCGGTGACGACAGCCACCCGCCCGTCGAAGCGCCGTTGGTTCATGCTGCCATACTCCAGTTGGTCACACCGGCCGCCAGATCGGCGCGCCGCGTTCCTCGCGCAGCGAGGGGATGGTGCGGCCGTCGATGTCGGTCACGCCGTATTCGGCCGCCAGCTCCGCATTGATGAAAGTCCCGCCGTTCTTCGCGGCGAGCTGCGGGTCCTGCGCCAGCGCGGCAATGACTCGCCCCGGAAACTCGGGCGAAGTCCCCGCCGCACTGTTGAGCTGGCTCGCCATGCCCTCAACCTTTTTGAGGTTCTCGGTCGCGCGCTCGGTGAACGTGAAGCCCTGCCACAGCGACAGCGCGGTGACGCCGCTGCCCCTGAGCTCGACGCCCATGTCGCGCATCATCCGGTCGACGCCCGACTTGGCCGTGCCGAAAGCGACGTCGTAGGTATAGGTCACCCCGACATAGCCCGACATCGAGGCGATCAGCCCGGAGCCCTGCGGCACCATGATCCGCGCCGCATGCCAGCTGGCCGCGAAGACCGCGCGCAGCCCGGTGTCGAGGATCTGCAGTTCCTCGTCGAGCGGCTTTTCCCAGAAACCCGCGCGGCTGGTCATCGCCGGCGGTATCGCCATGGCATTGTTGACCAGGATGTCGAGGCGACCTTCGTCGCGGGCGACCCGATCGAACAGGGCCGCGATCGAGGCGTCGTCCTCGAGGTCTAGCGGCACGGCCACCCCCTTGCCGCCGCGCGCGTTCACTTCGGCGACAGTGGCGCCGAGCGTGCCGGGCAGCTCGTGCCGGCCTTCCTCGACCGTGCGGCCGGTGACGTAGACCGTGGCACCGTGGCCGGCGAGGACGCAGGCCGTGCCCTTGCCGATGCCGCGGCTGGCACCGGTGACGACCGCGACCCTGCCCGACAGCGCGCCCACGGTTCAGCCCTTGCCCGGGTTGTTCGGCGCCCGCCGGTTGACCAGCGGCCGCAGGTAGGACGGGTCGTCCTTGCTCCGCGACGAGACGCCGTTCAGCGCGATGTCGGCAACTTCGGAGAACGGCGGCGGGATGGCGGGCGGCATCGTCGCCCACTCGATGATGTTGGTGCGCAGCGCGATGCGCCAGTCGCCGTTCCGCTTCTCGAAGCGATCGACATAGCGGCCGCCGGCCAGCACGACGGTTTCGTCGCGATTGCGGGCGACGAACATGTAGTAGGTCTCGGTATGCGCGGTATCGCCGTCGAGATCGATGGTGATGTTGAGCAGGCTGTGGTGCGTCAGCAGCTGGCCTTCCTCGTGCATCGGCACGGCCCAGTCCCAGCAGTCCCTGGCGCTGCCGACGAAAGGCCCGGCAGCCATCTCGGCATCGTCGTGGAAGGCCGAGAGATAGGCTTCGCGGTCGAACCGGTCCATGCCGCGCGAGAAGCGCGAGAGCGCGTCGCGGATCGCCTCGCGGTCGAGCATCGCGTCGATGCGGGCGTCGCGGTCACTTGCCACGGTAGTCGACCTCCGAGATCGGCTGCCACAGCGGCGCGCCGCGCCTGGCGCGGTTGGAGGGGATCCTGGTGCCGTCGACGTCGGTGATGCCGTATTCGTCGGCCAGCTCGGCGGTGATGTAGGTCGCGCCCGAGCGCTTCATGACCTCGGGATCGGCGGCGAGCGCGGCGATGACGCGGCCCGGATGCTCGACCGTGCTGCCGACCATGCTGGTGATCGTGTCGGTCATCTTGTCCGCCATCTTCGACAGGTTGTATTCGGCCTTCTCGGTCAGCGTCAGCCCTTGCCACAGCGAGATCGAGGCGACGTTGTAGGGCTGCAGCTCGATCGCCATGTCGCGCGCCATGCGGTCGACCGCCGACTTGGCCGTGCCGAAGACCGTGCCGTAGGTATAGCTGTAGCCGGCATAGCCGCAGATCGCGACGATCAGGCCGGACTTCTGCGCCGCCATCAACTTCGCGGCGTGCCAGGCGGCGACGTAGTTGGACTTCACGCCGACCTCCCACATCTGCATCTCGGACAGCGGCTTTTCCCAGAACGGGCTGGAATCGAGCAGGTTGTCGGAAAGCTGGAAGGCATTGTTGACGAGGATGTCGAGCCGGCCCTGCTCGCGCTCGACCTGCGCGAACAGGGCAGCGACGGCGGCATCGTCGCCATGGTCGCAGGCGACGGCGATGCCCCTGCCACCGCTGTCCCTGCCGCGCTCGGTGCATTGCGCCGCGGTCTCGCCCACGGTTCCCGGCAGGTAATAGTCGCCCGGCTTGACCGAGCGGCCGGTGACATAGACCGTCGCCCCGCGCTCGGCCAGCACCAGGGCGATGCCCCTGCCGATGCCGCGGCTGGCGCCGGTGACGACCGCGACCTTGCCCGAAAGCTCCGCCATCATGCTTCATTCCGCTTGCCGAAGAAGACTTCGCTGTAGTCGCCGTTGGCGCGGCCGGAGTAATGCTCGGCCGTCAGCGGCACGCCCATCACGCCCTTGGCCCAGTCGACCGCGTCGCCCCATTCGGTGTACCAGTCGTAGAGCATCACGCGCCGGGCGATGCGCCATTCGCCGCCCCGTTCCTCCATGGTATCGAGATAGCGCCCGCCGACGCAGGTATCCTGGTCGCCCGCGCCCATGTCGACGCGGTGGTAGGAAACGACGTGCGTCTCGACCCTGGCCGATCCGCCGGCCAGCTCGACGTGGCTCTGGCCCAGGACGTGCTGGGTATTCCGGATCGCATCGGCGCCGGGCACCACCCAGTCGAGATAGGAATCGAACCCGCCGCTCTGCACGCCGTAGTCGTAAGTCGCATCGGGCCACCAGCACGAGCGGATCAGGTCCGCATCGCGCCGGTCCTCGCCCCGCGCCAGCCGGACGATGCAGTCGACGATCCTGGCGCGATCGACGTAGGCTCTCAGCTCGTGGTCCATGACATTCCTCTCCGCTTCCAGGGGCGGCTTATCACCGATTCCGATGCGCGCAATCGGCAGGCCGTTCACTTGGCCGCTCGATCGGCCGCGCTTTGCCGGGAGTTCGCGCAATCTGTCCGAATCTAGACGAGAGGTCCCTATCTCGACTGGCGCGGCCCGGCCCGGCGGAATACGACAGGCCAGGGAAAGCTCGCGCCGCTGATGAAGGAGCTGCAAAGCCGATGAAAGCCGTCCGCCTCCGCCAGCCGGCCAGCCTCGACAACCTCGTCCTCGAAGACCTGCCCCCCGCGCCCGCGCCGGGGCCGGGCGAGATCAGGGTGCGGCTGCGCGCCGCTTCGCTCAACTTCCGCGACGGGCTGGTGGCCAGGGGCGTCTTCCGGGTGAAGGACGGCCTCGTCCCGCTGTCGGACGGCGCCGGCGAGGTCGTCGACGTCGGCGAAGGCGTGGCCGAATTCGCGCCCGGCGACCACGTCGTCAGCACGTTCCATCCCAAGTGGCTCGACGGCTTCATGGACCGGGCGGCGCTGGACAATGCCCCCGGCGGTCCCGCCGACGGGTTCGCCTGCGAGGAAGCGACGCGTCCCGCCACCCATTTCACCCATGCGCCCCGGGGCCTCGGCCATGCCGAGGCGGCGACGCTGACCTGCGCCGGGGTGACCGCCTGGCGCGCGCTCGTCACCGACGGCCGGGTCAAGCCCGGCGCCACGGTGCTGGTGCAGGGGACCGGCGGCGTCTCGCTGTTCGCGCTGCAGTTCGCCAAGACCGCCGGCGCGACGGTGATTGCCACCTCGTCCAGCAGCGAAAGGCTGGAGCGGTTGCGGGCGATGGGTGCCGACCATGTCGTCGACTACCGCGAGACGCCGGACTGGGGCGCCAGGGTGCTGGAGCTGACCGGCGGCGTCGGGGTGGAACACATCGTCGAGGTCGGCGGGCCGAACAGCATCGCCCAGTCCTTCGTCGCCGCGCGCACCGGCGCCCACATCGCGATCATCGGCGCGGTGGGCGGCTTCGACGTCGACACCATGCCTTTCGCCATCGTCCAGGCAAAGCGGCTGTGCCTCCAGGCGGTCACCGTCGGCACGCGCCGCGACCAGATCGAGATGGTCCGCGCGATCGAGGCGCACGGCATCCGGCCGGTGATCGACAGCACTTTCCCGCTCGACAGGCTTGCCGACGCCTTCCGCCACCTCGCTTCGGGCGTCCATGTCGGCAAGATCTGCATCGCGATCTGAGGAGGCGGGCATGGCGCAGGTCCAGACTCTCCACGGCCCGGTCGACAGCGCCGGCCTCGGCCGGACGCTGATCCACGAGCACGTCTTCCTCATGGATATGGAATATACCTTCAACTACCGCCCCGACTTCTTCGAGGACAGGACGATCGCCGACGCCGCCGAGCGGCTGAAGGAACTGAAGGCCACGGGGATCGACACGATCATCGACCTCACCGTTCTGGGGCTCGGCCGCTACATCCCGGCCATGGCCAGGCTGGCGCCGCTGATCGATCTCAACGTCGTCGTCTCCACCGGGGCCTATACGTTCAGGGACGTGCCCGCACCGTTCCAGTTCTACGGCCCCGGCCTGCTGCGCGACGCGCCGGAAGACCCCCTGATCGCCCATTTTGTAAAGGACGTCGCCGAGGGCATCGCCGGCACCGGCATCCGCGCCGGCATGCTCAAATGCGCGATCGACGAGCCCGGCATGACGCCGGGAGTCGAGCGGGTGATGCGCGCCGTCGCCAGGGCCAATCGCCGGACCGGCACGCCGATCACCGTCCACACCGCGCCGCTGCAGCAGACCGGGCTGCTGGTCCAGGCGCTGATGGAAGAGGAAGGGGTCGACCTCGAGGACGTGGTCATCGGCCATTGCGGCGACACCACCGACATCGACTACCTGATGCGGCTGGCCGACAGGGGCTCGATCCTCGGCATGGACCGCTTCGGCGTCGAGTTCGCCATCACGCTGGAACAGCGCGTCGCCACTATCGCCGAGATGGTCCGGCGCGGCTATGCCGACCGCCTGACGCTGAGCCACGACTGCTGCGCCTGGTCGGACTTCTTCCCCCAGGTCGCCGACTACCGCCGGGCCATGCCGAACCACAACTACCTGCACATCCACAACGACGTCATCCCCGCCCTGCTCGAGGCCGGGGTGAGCCAGGCCGATCTCGACCGCATGTTCGTCGACAACCCCCGCCGCTATTTCGAAGGCGCAGCAGCCCGCTTCGCCAGGCGCTAGGGATTTGCGGAAAGCGCGACAAAAAGATCCTCCCCCGTGGGGGGAGGTGGCATTCGCGTCAGCGAGTGACGGTGGGGTGTCAGCGTTCGATCGAAGGGGGACACCCCTCCACCACCGGCTGCGCCGGCGGTCCCCCTCCCCCTGTGGGGGAGGATCTTTAACGTAGACACAGTTTCACCCCCGCTGGCGAATGCGGGCTTGCGCCGGGGAAGGAAGCACACGCACGGGACGGCCGGCGCTTGTGGTTTGCCTGGCGCGACAGGCTTGGCTGGTTGCGAGCCCTGCGGTGCGAGGCGTCGGCGGGTCGGGTTGCTCCCATGCCCTGCCTTACGTTGGGTAATTCCCCGCATCCGGATAAGTGGTCGCCCTGACAGGCGCCGGCCC
>CAUJJI010000026.1 GCA_963205265.1 Pseudomonadota bacterium | reverse complement strand
GTCATGTAGAACCAGGCCCCCATGATGAAGCTGCCGAGATGGAGCGGCGCCAGGCGAGTCATCGCCGAGAGGCCGACCGGGGACAGGCACAGCTCGCCGGTGGTCTGCAGCAGGTAGATCAGGAAGACGAAGAGCACCGGGGTCATCGCTTCCACACCGGCCACTCTCGCGCCCCAGACGAAGACCAGGAAGGAAAGGCCGACCTGCGCCAGCGCCAGGCCGAACTTGGCGGGCGCCGACGGTTCCAGGCCGCGCTTGCCGAGCCAGGTCCAGAGGCCCGCGAACAGCGGAGCAAGGAAGATGATATAGACGGGGTTGATCGACTGGAACAGGCTGGTCGGCACGCCCTGGCGGTCGACGTAGCGGTCGGTATAGAGGTTGAGCGATCCGCCCGCCTGCTCGAACAGGCCCCAGAACACCGGATTGAGCGCGATCAGGAACAGGATCGCGAAGATCCGCTCGCGCGGCTCCTTGGGCAGCTTGAAGGCTTCGTAGAGCGTATAGGCGAGCATCGCCACGCCGCTGGCGATCAGCAGGCTCTGGATGACGCCCTGCGACTGGACGAGGAACCAGATCACCGCGACCGCGGCGATACCGGTCCCGTAGAGCACCAGCTCGCGCGGACGGGCCAGCGGCTCCGGAGGCTCGCCGTGGCCGTTGAGCGCCGCCCGGCCGGTCACGAAGATGATGAGCCCGGCGACCATGCCGATGCCGGCCATGCCGAAGCCGTAGGCCCAGCCGACGGTCTCGCCCAGGTAGCCGACGATGATCGTGCCGAGCGCCGCGCCGACGTTCACGCCCATGTAGAAGATCGTGTAGGCGGCATCGCGGCGGCTGTCGGTCATGCGATAGAGCTGGCCGACGATCACCGAGATATTGGCTTTCAGGAAGCCCGAGCCGACGATGATGAAGGCCAGTGCCAGCCAGAAGACGTTGATCGCCGGATCGCCCTGCCCGCCCTCGCCCTCGACCGCCATCAGCAGGTGCCCCATGGCGAGCAGCAGCCCGCCGAACACGACCGCCTTGCGCTGGCCGAGCCAGCGATCGGCGAGCACGCCGCCGAGCACCGGGGTGATGTAGACGAGGCTGCCGTAGCCGCCGTAGATGAGATTGGCGGAACCGTCGCCGAACAGCCAGTGCTTGGTGAGATAGAGCACCAGCAGCGCGCGCATGCCGTAGTACGAGAATCGCTCCCACATCTCGGCATAGAACAGGACGAACAGGCCGCGCGGATGGCCCAGCACTTCCTCGCTGCGGCGGCCGGCAATCAGGCCGCCGACGGCGATGACCGCGAAAAGCCCCACCGCGGCGATGGCCGCTATCCAGTCACCCTCGTTCCAGCTGGAAATGTCTTTCATCGAGCGATCCCCGTCTTGCCGCAGCCCTGCATAGCCCGTTCTTGTGCCACGGTTTTATGACCGTGTCCTCCCGACAATAGCAGGCGCTGCGGGTGGCAAGCCAGCCCGCAGATCGGGACTGCGACGGGAGCGGAGCGGAAGCACGATGCAGGAGAACAACGTTCACTAGTTAATTGTATCGTTATGTAGCTTAGACCATTGCAAACGAGTGCCTTTCGTGGCAATTTTCGAATACTGGTCAACGAATTTCGGGCTGGGCAAGGTGCCGGATCGGCCTTGAGGGGGAAGAAGATCAGATGATCAGATCCGAACTGTTGCAAGCCCTGGCAAAAGAGAATCCGGAATTGCGGGCCGAGGACGTCGAGCTCGCCGTCGATACCTTCTTCGAGCAGATCGCCGAGCGGCTGGCCGATGGCGGCCGCGTCGAGCTGAGAGGCTTCGGCGCCTTCTCGACCCGCGAGCGCGAGGCCCGCAAGGGCCGCAATCCGCGCACCGGCGAAGCCGTGAGCGTACCCGACAAGCGGGTGCCCTACTTCAAACCGGGCAAGGAGATGCGCGCGCGCCTCAACGTGACCTGATCCGCTCATGGGCGCTCGGCGGTTGCCGCCGCGCACACCTTCTGCCATGCCTCCGGGCATCCCGCGCGGACGTGGCGGAATGGTAGACGCAGCGGACTTAAAATCCGCTTGGGCATCCCAGTGCGGGTTCGAGTCCCGCCGTCCGCACCATCGGTGCGCAATGCACGATTAAGATGTGACGGCAGCTTAGAAAATAGATATAAGGCTTCACACGATACCCGGCACGAACGGGAAGAGACGGGGAGAACAGAACGCAAGCAGCGCCAGAACGGTAGCACGAAATTCGGCACCGGGCTTTGATTCACTGTCAGTCCTGGATGCCCGCTTCTCGAAAGAATCGAGGCCGGGCATCGTTCAATGGGGGAGGTTTAAATGGCTTTGAGAATATTTCCCGCGACCAATGTCGAGCGGCGTCGCCGCCTCAGGCTCGCCGCCGTCCTCGGCGCGACCGCACTGACCGCTCCCTTCGCAATCGCGCCGGCATCGGCGCAATCCAGCGAGGCAGGTGCAGTCGACGACAACACCATCATCGTCACCGCACAGCGCCGCTCGGAGGCGCTGGAAGACGTGCCGATGACGGTCACCGTCCTCAGCCAGGAAACACTGGCGAACGCGGGCGTCAGCTCGGTGCGCGATCTCGCCAGCGTCACGACCGGCTTCCAGCTCGGCAACGGCGGCTCATATCCGCAGCCGGCCATTCGCGGCATCACGACGATCAATGCCGGCTCCTATGAAAACAACGTCGCCCTTTTCGTCGACGGCCTCTACCAGACCACGCCGCAGGTCCTGAACATGGACCTGCCGAACGTGCAGAGCATCCAGGTCCTCAAGGGCCCGCAAGGCACGCTCTACGGCCGCAACGCGACCGGCGGCGCGATCCTGATCGATACGATCGATCCCGGCGATTCTTGGGAAGGCAATGTCGAGGCGACTTACGCCCGGTTCGATGACAAGCGGGCCCGCGGCTATGTCGCCGGTCCGATCGCGGACGGCGTGGGTATCAGCCTGTCGGGCAACATGCGCCGCACCGACGGCTATTACAGGAAGGCCAGCCAGACCACTCCGGGCAAGTTCGACGGCCGCTTCCTTGGCCTCAAGCAGGAATCGCTGCGGGCAAAGCTGAAGTTCGATCTGACCGATTCCTTCCGTGCCACGCTTGGCTACAACTACCTGCGTGCCAGCGACCCGCGCGGCGTCGTCTTCACCCCGATCGAGAACGTTTCCACCAACTATGCCGCAGGCACCGGCCGCAACACCCGGCCCACCGGCCTCGGCGAGGCGGCGGGCGACATCTTCAAGCTGGACGTCAACCAGCACGAAGGCTCGCTCAAGCTCGAACTCGATACCGGCATCGGCACGCTGCGCTCGGTCTCCGGCTTCTCCAGGAGCAAGTTGGACACGTTCTTCGATTTCGGCGGCAGCTATGTGCCCGACAACTATTCGGCGTCCACGATCGTAGAGAAGACCTGGCAAGAAGCGGTCGACCTGTCGATCAACGCGATCGACAATCTCGATCTCGTCGTCGGCGGGACCTATTACAACATCAAGACCGCCTATGACCCCAACCTGCCGAACACGGTGTTCCTGGGCCCGGCGTCGCTCGGCGCCTATCCCGATCCGGCCGTCACGCCCAGCCCGACTTCCAGCTACCGGAAGTTCTCCGAAACCTACTTCTTCCGCCAGAAGGAAGCCTGGGCCGTCTTCGGCGATGCGACCTTCCATGCGACTGATCGGCTGAGCATCAACCTGGGCGGGCGCTTCAGCAAGGAGACCCAAGACGTTTCCGGCTACAAGCTGGGCTACAGCGTGGTGACCGGGGCGGCATCGTCCTGCGCCTATTCGCGCAGCGGCGAAACGCGTGCCGGCTTTACCTGCGGCGCGCTCGTCAACGGCGTCTTCCAGGCACGCCCCTCGGCCAAGACGTCGCGATACAAGAAGTTCACCCCGCGTGCGTCGATCCGTTACGAGATCAGCCCGCGCACGAGCATCTACGCCTCCTATTCCAAGGGCTTCCGCGGCGGCGAATGGAACTCGGTCATTCCGGGCGACAACCCGGCGAACTGGTTCGACGTCAAGCAGGAAAGCGTCGATGCGTTCGAAGTCGGCCTGAAGTCGGCCGGAAGCCGGCTGCGGTTCGAAGTCGCCGGCTTCTATTATGACTACAAGGACCTGCAGGTCAGCTTCACCTCCCAGGTGAACGGCGTTGCGCTGGTCATCCTGCAGAACGCGCCCAGCGCCGAAATCTACGGCGCGGAAGCGAGCTTCGATTATGAAGTCGTCGACAACCTGAACATTCGCGCAGGCGCCACCTGGCTCCATGCCCGCTATGGCGACAACTTCATCTTCACCGGCTCCGGCGTCAATCCGGCCTTGGCCGGGTTCAATACCAACAGCGACCCGCTCAAGACGTTCCAGAACCGGACTGTCGAGCAGGATCTTTCCGGACTGCAGATGTCGCGCGCGCCGAACTTCTCGGCTTTCGCCGGCTTCGACTACCTGATCCCGAACGAAGACGGCGGGCTGCGCTTCGCGGCCAACGTGAAGTACACCGACAGCTACGTCGTGACCAATCCGTCGGTCTGGGGCGGCGACACCAATCCGGCCGACGGGATCGACAACACGGTCGCCCTTGCCGGCACACCCTATGTGAACCGCGCCAGCAAGCAGCGCGCCCGCCAGGGCAATTATGCGCTGGTCAATGCCTCGGTCACCTGGACCGACCCGACGGACAGCTACTACGTCCGCCTCTGGGGCAACAACCTGACCGACGTAAAGTACAGGACCCATTACAACCCGCTGGCGAGCGGCACCTATGCGCCGATCGCCGAACCGCTGACCTACGGCGTCACGGTGGGCTTCAAGTTCCGCCAGGACGAAGCGGCTCCGCCGCCGCCTCCTCCGCCCCCGCCGCCGCCCCCGCCGCCGCCTCCCCCGCCACCGCCGCCGCCGGCTGCGGTCTGCGAAAAGGGCCCGTACATCGTGTTCTTCGACTGGGATAAGTCGGACGTCACGCCCGAGGCTGCGACCATCCTCGACAGCGCGATCGGTGCCTATGGCAATTGCTCGAGCGTGCCGATCATGCTGGCCGGCTATACCGACCGGTCGGGCACGGCGAAGTACAACCAGGGCCTGTCCGAGCGCCGCAACGCTTCGGTCCGCTCCTATCTGACCGCCCGGGGCATCCCCGACGGTTCGATCTCGAGCCAGGCCTTCGGCGAAAGCAACCCGCGCGTCCCGACTGCGGACGGCGTGCGCGAGCTGCAGAACCGCCGCGTCGAGATCACTTACGGTCCGGGCTCGGGCATGTAAGCGACTCCACAGGGTACAACGATCAGGGGGCCGGAGAAATCCGGCCCCTTTTTCGTTTGCAGGTGAAGAGCGAGCTGAGGCCATCCGCCGGGACGACGGTGATCCATTCGTCGTCCCGGGCGCGAACCCGGACCGCGGGCCAGGGAGCTTGTACGGTGAGGCCCGATAACCGCGGTGCCGGGGCGAGGCC
>CAUJJI010000025.1 GCA_963205265.1 Pseudomonadota bacterium | reverse complement strand
TGGGCCCTGAAACGAGTTCAGGGTGACGAACGAGTTCAGGGTGACGAATATGAAGCGTCCGGCCAAGATCACAGCGGTCCCGGCTTTCGCCGGGACGACAGGGAATGTCGCAACGGCCCCGGCGTCGTCCCCGGGACGACGCCTAGAGCCCATCAATAGCGGTTGCGGCGCAGGACGGTCGCCTTGCGGTCCTTGCCGGCCATGGCGAGGACGCGCGCGCCGGGCCAGGCGACGCGCCCGACCTCGTCGGTCGGGATGCGCGGATGGGGGTTCATGTCGCGGATGTAGGTATCGTCGTCGACGGTGACGGTGACCAGCGCGCCGGTCTCGTCCTCGCGGATGGTGACGCTGCGGCCGTCGACGCTCTCGACGGTGCCGCCCACCGGCTGCGGCGCCAGCGACGAGCCGACGCGCAGGTCGATCGACAGGCGGAAGGCGTTCGACAGGTTGGGCAGCGCGGCATGGACCGTGTCGTCGCGGAAGATCACCACGTCGCCGACGCGGTAGGCGGCCGAGCGCCACTCGTGCTTGCCGACGGCGCCGTCCGGGATGCGGTAGTTCGGCAAGTCCTTGCTGTGCAGGATGCCGCGGCGGTGCGTGCCCGGCGCCAGGGCGAAAGTCCCACAGCTCATGTCGGCGATGTCGCGCACCGGCATCCAGCAGATCGTCGAGTTCATCCCCTCGTTGTAGAAGGCGTCCTGGTGCTGGCCGGCGAAGATGTCCTCGCCCTCCTTCAGCGGCCCGCTGGGAAAGGCCGAGCGGTGCGCGACGATCGGCAGCCAGGCGGCATCGGCCTGGAACAGCTCGTGGAGGATGGCGTTGAGCGCCTCCTGCTTGACCACCTCGTGCCAGACCGTCGTGCCGATCGCGTCGCAGGGGCGCCAGGTGTCGCTGGCCTTGCCGGTCCAGACCGGGGCCTCGACGGCGAGATCGATCAGCTCCTCGGCGGCGAGCGCCTCGCGATAGTGCTGCTCGGCCCAGGCCATCAGGTCGCGGTCGATCACGCCGCGGAAATAGAGCGTGCCGTCCTCGTCCCACCGCTGGCGCAGGGCCTTGCCGTCGCCCAGCAGCGGCGTGCTGTCGGTAAGCGGGGTAACGCTGATCATGCTTCTCTCCCGTGGCGTTCGCGCCGCATCCGTGCCCGGCCCGGCGGCTCGGCAGGCAGGTTCACCGATCGGCCTCGCGCTGGCAAGGCTCTCCGGCGCCGAGCGTGTTAGCAGATGCGCCAGAACCGCAGCGGCGCCATCATGCCGAGAGATCGGCCTCGCTGAACACGGGGACTTCCTCGATGCACTGCATCATCACCAGCTGCAGCTCCCGCGTGGTGCGGGTCTGGTAGGTGGCGTAGAACGGATAGCAATCGACCATGTAGGCCCAGACCTTCGCGCGCTCGGCCCCCTCGGGCTCGCGCCAGGTGGCGCGGAACGCCTGGGTGGCGATCTGGTAGTCGATCGTCCCGCTCGCCCGGATGTTGTGGTACCACTGCGGCGGCTCGTCGGCGCCGCCGCGCGAGGCGCAGATCACCACTTCGCCGCCGATCGCGCCGTAGGTCAGCGCGTTGATCAGCGTGCGGCCGCTCTTGCGCCCCTTGTAGCGGATCATGCAATGGGTGCCGAAGCGGTAGCCGCCGGCGCCGGTGATATCCATGATGTGGCCCTGCGCGCCGCCCGAGCGCAGGTAGAGCTTGCGATGGTCCTTGACCCACTCGAAAGTCCCGGCCGGGCGGGTGATCACCGGTAGTTCGCTCAACCTGTCTCTCCCTGTCGCCCGCGGTGTTTCGGCGCATCCGGCGGGCGGCAACCTATCGCAATCGCCGCCAGGCGATACTGCGGGAGCTTGCCGGCTCAGGCAAGCCGGATGGACCCTGGCGGCGGGGATGACCCCCAGGGGATGACCCCCGGGGAAGACATCGGGGCGAGCGTTCAGGGAAAGGCCGCAGCCGGGCGGGCGAGGCATTCGAGGCCCAGCTCCGCCAGCAGCGCGAGGCGAGCGCCGCGCACTTCGTCCCACAACGCCGGCCGGCCGAGGTCGTCGGGCGCTATCGCTTCCGGCCAGCGCGCCGTGACCACCCGCTCGATCCGGTCGAGCCGCGCTTCGTCGACCAGGAAGCGCGGGTCGACGGTAGCGGGATCGGCGACGACGCGCAGGCGCAGGCAGGCCGGCCCGCCGCCGTTGGCCATGGACTCGCGCAGCTCGACCGGCACCAGCCGGCGGACCGGCCCGTTGCGCGCGACCAGCCGCTCCAGCCAGGACCAGACGCGCGGGCTGGCCCGGGCTTCGGTCGGCAGGACCAGGGCCATGCCGCCTTCGGGCAGAGTGACCAGCTGGGCGTTGAACAGATAGGACGAGATCGCTTCGGCCAGGCTCACTTCGGCCGCCGGCACGACCACGATCTCGACGCCCGGGAGCTTCGCCGCCAGCGCCGCGTGGAGGCCCGCCGGATCGGCGAAAGCCTGTTCGTGGGCGAGGAGCACGTGCTCGTTCGCCACGGCGACGACGTCGTTGTGGAACGCCCCCGCCGCGATGGCCTCTGCCGACTGCTCGGCGAAAATCACGCGCGCCGGGTCGAGGCCGTGGCGGCGCGCCACGGCGGCGCTCGCCTCGTAGTGCTGGCGCGCGGGGAAAGCCCCGCCGCCGCGGCCGTAGACGAAGATCTCGATCCCCGGCGCCGCGTGGCCGCAACAGAGGCGCCTGTGGTTGGCCGCGCCTTCGTCGCCGAATGGAGGCGGCACCGGCGGATGGACGGCGAAGCGGCTCCGGTCGGCAAAGGCGAGGCGCAGTTGCGCCAGGGTGTCGGGCCATTCGTGGCTGCGGTGCGCCATGGTGACGAGATTGGCGACGGTCAGGTGGCAGCGCCCGTCGGCCGTATCGGGTGCGGGCGAGACGGTCGCCGCGTTCGCCGCCCACATCGCCGAGGCCGACATCGCATTGGCGCGCAGCGACGGGGCGGCATCGGCCATGGTCGTACCCAGCGCAGCGAGCCAGGCCCGATTGGGCCGCTCCGGCGGGACGAGGATGCCCTGCGCCAGGCCCAGCGCGAGATTGGCGCGCATCTTGTCCAATCCCTGCAGCGCGGCCCGGCGCGGCTGCGACAGCTGGCCGGCATGGGCCGTCGCAGCAAGGTTGCCGAGGCTGAGCCCGGCGAAATTGTGGCTCGGCCCGACGATCCCGTCGAAATTGATCTCGCGCAGCAGAGTCATGGCAGCCGCCTCACCGCGGGACATGGGTGATCGCGTCGCCCACCCCCACGCCCAGCGCCGCTGCCGCCGCGGCATCGAGGCGCACTCCGCCCGCCGCCGCGGCGATCCTGCCGTAGCCCGCCCGGAAAGCGCCGAGCCGGCCGCAGGCGACGAGGCTGTCGGTCCCCTCGCCCCACGCCTCGTCGGCGATGGCGACGACCGCGTCCTCGCGCGCGGCGCGGATCGTGGCGATCCGGTCGGTGGCGACGGCCATGGTCGGGCCGCCGTCGAAGATGTCGACATAGCCGTCGTAGGCGAAGCCCTCCGCCGCCAGCATCCGCTGCGCTCCGCGGCCCGAGGCATGGGCGACGCCGATCGCCGCGCGCGCGGTCTCGGGCAGCAGCGCGGTGTAGATCGGGTGCTTGGGGATGAGGTCGGCGATGAACTGGTTGCCGTGGACCGCCTGGTAGGCCTCGGCCTCGCCGAAGCTCATCGCGAAGAAGCGGCCGATCGTGCCGTCCCAGAACGGCGATTCGCCGGCTGCATCGAGCGTGCCGCGCAGCTCGGCGATGGTGCGCGCGGCGAAGCGCTCGCGGTGCATCTTCATGAACAGGTAGCGGCTGCGCGCCAGCAGCGTCCCGGCGCCGGTCGCGCGCTCGCCGGGCATGAGGAACAGGCCGCCGACCTCGCTGGCGCCGTCGTAGTCGGTCGAGAGCACCAGCATCTCGGTGCGGATCGTGCGGCCGAGCTCCTTCGAATGCTGGGTGACGGCGGTGAGGCGGTAGGAATGGAACGGCCAGGTCGTGCCCACCTGGGCGATGATCTGGCAGGTCCCGCGCACGTCCCCCGTCGCCCCATCGGCGAGCACGAAGAGGAACAGGTCGTCTCCCAGGCCGCTCCCGTCGCGGGCGAACGAGGCTTCGGCCCAGGCAAGCCGGGCCGCGAGCGCCGCCCGGTCGGGCGGGAGATTGGTGAAGCCCCCGCCCGTGCAGCCCGCGAGCCGGCAGAGTGCATCGAGATCGCCGGGCCGCGCGGCCCGCAGCACGAAGCTCATGCACTCGCCCCCCAGGCCGGCCGGCCCCGCTCGATGCGGTGGAGCACCAGCGCCGTCAGCCGGGCGCGGGGAACGAGCGAGTCCAGCTCGAGATACTCGTCGGGCGAATGGATGCAGTCGCCCCGCGCGCCCATCGTGTCGATCACCGGCACGCCGCAGGCGGCAATGTTGTTGCCGTCGCAGACCCCGCCGGTGTCCTGCCAGGCAAGCGCCTCGCCAAGGTCCGCGGCGGCCTTTGCGACCAGCGCGAAAAGGCTCCGGGTTCCGGCATCGATCGGTTTGGGCGGCCGCCCGAAGCCGCCGGAAAGGCGGATGGCGACATCGTGCTCGGCGACTACATCGGCGAGCAGCCGGTCGAGAAGCGCCGCCGCTTCCGACTGCTGCTCGGGACCGCGCGGGCGCAGGTTGAAGCGCAGGACCGCGCGCGCCGGCACCATGTTGCCCGGCCCGCCGCCGTCGATCCTGGAGGCATTGACGCCAAGCGCGGCATGCCGCGCCCGCGACAGGCGCAGCGCCAGGTCGGCGGCGGCGACCACGGCATTGCGGCCGTCCTCCGGATTGCGGCCGGCATGGGCGGCGCGGCCGGTCACCACGGCGGCGAAGTTCCCCGAGCCCGGCCGCGCCCGCGCCATGACGCCGCCCGGCAAGGCCGGCTCGTAAGTCAGGGCGGCGGCCTTGCCCTCGGCCAGCCGGCGGATGAGCGCCGCCGACGAGGCGGAGCCGGTCTCTTCGTCGCTGTTGATCAGGACGTCGTAGCCGAGCTGCGGCCCGGTCGCCTCGAAAGCGACGAGGCCCGCCAGCATCAGCGCGATGCCGCCTTTCATGTCGGCCGCGCCGGGACCGTTGAGGCGCCTCTCGTCGAGCAGGCGGCTCGCCTGGAACGGGTGGTCGGCGGCGAAGACGGTGTCCATGTGGCCGGTAAGCAGCACGCGCCGCTCGGCCTGCGGCCGGACGCGGACGACGAGGTGGCGGCCGTGCGCCAGCGGCTGGGCCTCGCCCTCGGCATCGGTCGCCGCGACCGGCTCGGGCTCGACCAGGGCCACGGTTCCCGGCAGGACGGCGAAAGCCGCGGCAAGTTCGGCGGCCATGCGCTCCAGCCCGGCGAGGTTGCCGGTGCCGCTGTTGATCGTGGTCCAGGCCAGCACCTGCTCGCGCATCGGAGCCGGCGTGATCGCGGCGACGAGGGCCTCCTCTGCGCCGGTCATGCCCGCAGCATCGCGGCAAGCGCGTCCCTGTTGCCCGCCGGCGCCGGCGCTTCGCTGGCGGCGACCGGATAGGCGCAATAGTCGGCGGCGTACCAGGCGCTGGGGCGGTGGTTGCCGGACTCGCCCAGTCCGCCGAACGGCATTGCGCTTGAGGCGCCGGTGGTGGGCCGGTTGCGCGTGACGACGCCGGCGCGGACCTCGGCGACGAAGCGCTGCCAGAGCGCATCGTCGCCGCCGAGCAGCCCTGCCGCCAGGCCGAAGCGGGTAGCGTTCGCCGCTGCCACGGCGGCGGTGAAATCGGGCACGCGGACGACCTGGAGCACGGGCGCGAAGATCTCTTCGTCGGGCACGGCAAGGCCGGTCACGTCGAGCACGACCGGGGCGACGAAAGTCTCGCGCCGGCCCGCCACGAGCGCTTCCGCCAGCAGCGGCGGGGCGCCCAGGGCCTGCAAGTGCCCGACCCGTTCCCGGGCGAGCAGCGCCGCCGCGGGCGAGGCCAGCGGCCCCATGTAGGGCGCCGGTTCCTCGTTCCAGGCGCCGATCCGCAACCGCCCGGCCAGGCCGGCGGCGGCCTCGACCAGGGCGGTGCCGAAGGCACTGTCGGGCACGATCAGGCGCCGGGCGCAAGAGCAGCGCTGGCCGCTGGTCACGAAGGCCGACTGGACGGCCAGCGCCGCCGCTTCGTCGAGGTCGAACGCCGGATCGTCGCAGTCCCATGCCACCAGCGGATTGTTGCCGCCGAGCTCGAGCGCGAGGATCACCCCGGGCCGCTCCGCGAAGGCGCGGCGCAGCCAGGCGCCGGTCTGCGCCGAGCCGGTGAACAGCAGGCCGTCGATATCGGCGGCGGCGAGCGCGGCCCCGGTCCCGCGCCCGCCCTGGACCAGGCCGAACACCCCTTCCGGCAGGCCGGCCGCGCGCCAGGCCCGGGCCATCGCCTCTCCCACTGCGGGAGTCAGCTCGGACGGCTTGAACACCACGGTATTACCGGCGAGCAGGGCCGGGACGACGTGACCGTTGGGCAGGTGGCCGGGGAAATTGTAGGGGCCGAGCACGGCCATCACCCCGTGCGGCCGGTGGCGCAGCACCGCCTCGCCGAAAGGCGTGGGCTCGCGCCTCTCGCCGGCACGCTCGGCCTGGGCCCTGATCGACAGCTCGACCTTGCCGACCATCGCCGCCACTTCGCCGCGGGCGTCCCACAGCGGCTTGCCGGTCTCGCGCGCGATCAGCTCGGCAAGCGCCGGCGCCTCGGCTTCAAGCTCTGCCCGGTAGGCGCGGACGAAGGCTATTCTCTCGGCAAGCGGCAGCGCTGCCCAGCCCGGGAAAGCCCGGCGCGCTGCGGCGACGGCGCGCGCGACGGCACGGGGATCGCTGGCCGCGCCTTCCCAGACCAGTTCGCCCGTCGCGGGGTCGATGCTCTGCAAGGTCCTGTCCATCGCCTTCGGCGCCCCGATTCCAGCCGGACCGGTTCCTGCGGCCGACTTGCCGGCCAACAGCGATCCCGGCCGCAGGGGCATTCTTTCCACCTGTCATCCTCCCTGTAGCGGCTGCGGCGCCGAAACGTTCCTACCCGAGGAGGCGCGGCGCAGGATTTTCCGCATCGGGGCCGGCATCTCCGAACTCGAGCAATCGGGGGCTGCGGAAAACGCGTTCTCGCCCATCCAGAGGAGTGCAGCGGATCGCGCGCAGGATGCAGGCGACCCGCAAACCGCCCCGCCCGTGTCCGCCAGCCTGCGGTTCGGCCTGCACCCGCAGCCGATCCGCATAGCCCGGTACGGGACGCCGGGCGATCGCGCCGCAAGGGCGCAGTCGAATGGAAAGGACACGCATGCCGCTTCACGACCTGAACCGCTACGGCATCTCGCGCGAGCGCGGGTTTCTCTCGGACTACGAGATCGACACGGTGACGCTGCCCGACGATTTCCGCGAGGTCGAGCATGCGGCAGACGACCTGCCGGCCTTGCTGACCAGCGGCCGGGTGAGATCCTGGCTCGAGCAGCTGCCCACCCCCGACGCCGGCGCCCTGGTCGACCTCGTGGCGCTGGGCGAGCAGGCGGTGCTGCGGACGGCGATGATCCGCTATTCGTTCCTCGTCCACGCCTATGTCTGGGGCGAGGCCACGGTGCCCGCGGCGCTGCCAGCCAACCTCGCCGTGCCGCTGGTGACCCTGGCCGACGCGATCGGTATCCCGCCGGTGCTCAACTACGCGGGCTACGTCCTCGACAACTGGCGCCGCCTGGACAAGGCCGGCCCGATCGCGCTCGACAACATCGCCATGCACCAGAACTTCGCCGGCGGGCAGGACGAGAACTGGTTCGTCCTGGTCCACGTCGCGATCGAGGCTGCCGCCGGCGAAGTGCTCGATCTCGCGGTGAAGCTGGTGCGGGCGGCGGAGGAAGCGGACGTCACGGCGGCCGAGCTCCACCTGACCCGGATGAACGCGGTGTGGGACGCGATCAACGCGATCTTCGACCGCATGCCGGACCGGTGCGATCCCTATATCTACTACAGCCGGGTCCGGCCCTACATCCACGGCTGGAAGAACAATCCCGCCACGCCGCAGGGGCTGGTCTACGAAGGGGTCGGCAAGTTTCGGGGCAAGCCGCAGGCCTTTCGCGGGCAGACCGGATCGCAAAGCTCGATCGTGCCCGCCATGGACGCGCTGTTCGGGGTCGAGCACGGACAGGACGAGCTGCGCATCTTCCTGGCCGAGCTGCACCACTACCGGCCGCCGGCGCACCGCCGCTTCATCGAGGACATCGGCGAGACGAGCCGGCTGCGCTCGTTCTCGCGCGAGCAGGGCCCGTCGCTGCGCGAGGCCTTCAATGCCTGCGTCCTCCAGGTCGCGCGGTTCCGCACGCGCCACCTCGAATATGCGGCGAGCTACATCAACCGCCAGGCATCGACCAGCCCGGCCAACGATACCGACGTCGGCACCGGCGGCACGCCCTTCATGAAATACCTGAAGAAGCATCGCGACGAGAGCCGGGCGCAGCTGATCTGATCCGATGGTCGCAGCGGTCACCTTAGCCGACATCCGGCGCGCCGCAGAGCGCATCGACGGGGCCGTCATGCAGACGCCCTGCCTGCCCTCGCAGACGCTGTCGGCGATCGCCGGCTGCGAGCTGTGGCTGAAGTTCGAGAACCTGCAGTTCACCGCCAGCTTCAAGGAGCGCGGCGCGCTCAACAAGCTGCTGTGGCTGCGCGAGCAGGGCGAGGTGGCCGGCGTGGTCGCGATGTCGGCCGGCAATCACGCGCAGGGCGTCGCCTACCATGCCGCCCGGCTGGCCATCCCCGCGACTATCGTCATGCCCGCAGGCACGCCGATGACGAAGATCGTGCGCACCCGCGACCACGGCGCCACGGTCATCGTCGCCGGCGACGATCTCGACGATGCCTTCGCTCTCGCCCGGCAGCAGGCGGAAGCGCATGGCCACGCCTTCATCCACCCTTACGACGATCCCCAGGTGATCGCCGGCCAGGGGACGCTGGGGCTGGAGATCGCCGCCAGCGTCCCCACCGCCGACTTCGTCGTCGTGCCGATCGGCGGCGGCGGCCTGATTTCCGGTATCGCGCTGGCGGTCAGGGCCCTGATGCCGAACGCCCGCATCATCGGCGTGCAGTCGCGCACCTATCCCTCGATGGTCCAGGCACTGGCCGAGGCGCCCGCAGTCACCGCCAATGCCATGACCATCGCCGAAGGCATCGCGGTCAAGTCCGCCGGCCGGCTGACCCGGCGCATCGTCGCCGATCTCGTCGACGAGGTCCTGCTCGTCGAGGAAGCCTCGATGGAGCGCGCGGTCGCCCTGCTGCAATCGGTCGAGAAGACGGTGGTCGAGGGGGCCGGCGCCGCTGCCCTCGCGCTGATCCTCGAACAGCCGGCCCGCTTCGCCGGCCGCCGGGTGGTGGCGCCGCTGACCGGCGGCAACATCGACCCGCGGATGTTCGCCGGGGTCATCATGCGCGATCTCGTCCGCCAGGGCCAGCTGGCCCGCCTCAAGGTGCCGATGCCCGACCATCCCGGCGCCCTTGCCAAGCTGGCGACGATCCTCGGCAACGAGGGGGCCAACATCGTCGATGTCGAGCACGGGCGTTTGAGCCTGGCGCTGAATCCCAAGGGGGTCGAGCTCAACATCGTCGTGCAGCTGCACGGCTGCGAGCATGGCGAGGCAGTGCTCGGCGCGCTGTCGGCGGAAGGCTTCGTGCCGCAATTCCTGCCGATGACATGACGGCCGGCGGCGACATCCTGCACCACCTTGTCGCCGGCTCGCTGGGCGGCGAGCGGGCAAGCCTCGTCCTCGGCCTGCTCGCCATCGATCCGGCGCTTGCCGAAGACGACAGCCTCACGCGCGCGCAGATCGCCATGGCGCTCAATGTCCTGCTGTTCGCCGACCTGCTCGATCGCGTGCCGACCGCCGCCCGCTACGTCGGCGAGGCGCGCGCCGCCGGCCGGCGCATCTGCTTCGATCACGGCGCCTTGCGGACCATCGACGGCCCCACCGGCGCGCTTCCCCCGGGCCGTGCAGCTTTCGCGCGGATCCTGGAGCCGCTCGGCTACAGCATGGACGGCATCTACCCGCTGCCGCGGCTGACCATGACCGGCCATGCCTTCGCCCACGCCGACCTGCCCGAGACCGTGCCGCAGTTCTTCGTCAGCGAGCTCCACGTCGCCAGCCTGCCGCTGCCCGCGCAGGTCGCCGCCGAACGCGTGTTCGGCGCCTCGCGCGATCCGCTCGACGGCACCGCGCTCACCCTGCTCGCCTCGCTCGCGCGCGACGGCCGGTGCTCGCCGGGGCTCGCCGTCGCCGGGCTGCCCGCGCTGGTCCGGGCTTTCGGGCGACAGCATCCCACGCCCCGTCTCGATGACTACCAGGCGCTGCTGGCCTTTTCGGCGGAAGCCGCCTGGATCGCCAGCGAAGGCAATGCCTTCAACCATGCGACCGACCGGGTCGACGACGTCGATGCCCTGGCGGCCGAGCTCGCCGCGCGGGGCTATCCGCTGAAGCCGGCGGTCGAGCATTCGGCCAGCAAGCGGGTGCGCCAGACCGCCTTCCTCGCCGATCCGGTCCGGCGGGATTTCGTCTGCAACAACGGCGCGGTGCGCACCCTGTCGGTTCCCGGCTCGTTCTACGAATTCATCTCGCGCGACCGCGATCCGGCCACGGGCCGGCTCGACCTCGCGTTCGACAGCGGCAATGCCACCGGCATCTTCGCCGTGACCCAAAGGCGCTGAGCCGCTGGCCGCGCATCTAATCCCCGGTGGCAAAGCGCAGCGGCAGCCGCGTCGTGCTTTTCACGCATTCCAGGACGATGCTCGAATGGGCGGTCGCCACTTCGGGCGCGGCGAGCAGCTTCTGCGTCAGCAGGCGGTTGAAGGCGGCAAGGTCGTGGGTGGCGACCTTGACGATCATGTCGGCGCTGCCGGCCAGCTTCTGGCATTCGACGATCTCGTCCAGCGCGTGGATCCGCGCATGGAATGCCTCGCAGGCTTCGGGATCGTGGCTGGCCATGGTCAGCAGCACATAGGCCGAGAAGCCGATGCCGAGCTTGTCGCCATCGAGCACCGCCGGCACCGCGCGGACGAAGCCCGCGTGCCGCAACTGCTGCATGCGGCGCGCACATTGCGAAGCGGACAGGGGCACGACCTGCGCCAGTTCGGCCGCGCCGATATCTCCGCGCTCCTGCCAGACCTCGAGGATCTTGAGATCGAAGCGATCCAGCGAGCGCCTTGCTGCGTTGTCCATGCATGAAACGATGCTTCAATGCGCGAATTACGCACCGACCGCGCCAGCGACTCCCGAGAATGCGCCCTCTGCGCATGCCCGGGCGAGTAGAATCGACGCTTCGCCGGAATGCCGGCGCAACCGCAGGACTTTCCCCGTGATCCATGTTCCCGACCCCGCCGCGCCCTGCGCCGCGTTCGCTCCCGCCTGGCTGCACCAGGGCACGCCGGAATGAACGCCATAGACCATACCCATGATCCCGAGGCCGGCAGCTGGGTCCCCGAGGCGGACGGGCACCCAGACTTTCCCGTCCAGAACCTGCCGTTCGGCCTCGCCTCGGTCGGCAAGGAAGATCCCTTCCTCGCCACCGCCATCGGCGACTACGTGCTCGATCTCACCGCGCTGGCCGCGGCCGGCCTGCTTCCGGCGCCGCTAGAGCCGGTGCTGGCCCAGCATCACCTCAATGGCCTCTTCGCCCTGCCTGCGACGATGCGGCGGGCCCTGCGGCACGGCCTGTTCGAACTGCTCACCGCGCGCGAGCATGCTCCCACCGTCATCCCGATGCTGCAGCCGGCGGGGCTCTGCCACCTGCACCTGCCGTTCCGGATCGGCGACTACACCGATTTCTACGCGGGCATCCACCACGCGACCAACATCGGCCGCCAGTTCCGGCCGGCGACGCCGCTGCTCGACAATTACAAGCACGTGCCCATCGCCTATCACGGCCGCGCCTCTTCGGTGCGGGTCTCGGGCCATCCGGTGCCCCGTCCGCAGGGCCAGTCGCGACCGGCCAGCGCCGCGGAGCCGAGCTTCGGCCCCAGCCGCCGGCTCGACTACGAGCTCGAGCTGGGCTTCTGGATCACCGGCGAGAACCGCCTGGGCGAAAGCGTGCCGATCGCCGAAGCGGGGGAGCGGATCGGCGGCTTCTGCCTGCTCAACGACTGGTCGGCGCGCGACCTGCAGGCCTGGGAGTACCAGCCGCTCGGGCCGTTCCTCGCCAAGAGCTTCCTGACCACGGTCTCGCCCTGGGTGGTGACCGCCGAAGCGCTCGCCCCGTTCCGCATCGCCCAGCCGGCGCGCCCGGCCGGCGATCCCGCGCCGCTGCCCTATCTCCGGGACGAGCGCGACCAGGCCGAAGGCGCATTGGCGCTGAGGCTCGAAGTCTTCCTGTCGACCGAGCGCATGCGCTTCGCCCGGCATGAGCCCCACCGGCTGAGCGCGGTCACCGCCGACCAGCTCTACTGGACGCCGGCGCAGATGGTCGCGCACCAGACTGCCAACGGCTGCAACCTCAGGCCCGGCGACCTGCTCGGCAGCGGCACGATCTCCGGCCCGGCGCGCAGCAGCTTCGGCAGCCTCGCCGAACTGAGCAACGGCGGAAGCCAGCCGCTGCTGCTGCCCGACGGGGAATCGCGCTGCTTCCTGCAGGACGGCGACGAAATCACCTTCACCGCCAGGGCCGAGCGCACCGGCTACCGGACGATCGGCTTCGGCCCCTGCAGCGGCCGCGTCGGCGAAGGCGGCTCGTGATGCTGCTCCACGATCGAGGGGGCCTCCCTCATCGCTCCTGCGCTTAGCGGAGAGCCCCTCCACCCCGCCGCTTCGCTCCGGGGAAGCGCCGGCCCCCTTTCACCCTGTCACGCTGAACTGGCGTCAGCGCCCATTTCTCCCCAGGTGCCCGCAGCGCCGCCTCGCGCCGACTTGGCGGCGAGCAGGATCGAAGTGGTCGTCCGCTCGACACCGTCGATCGCGCCGATACGGTCGAGCACCTGGTCGAGTTCGACCACGCCGTCGGCCTCGACCAGCGCGATCATGTCGTGCTCGCCGCTGATGGCATAGAGCGCGGTCAGCTCGGCCATGGCCAGCAGCTGCCGCTCGATCGCCCGCGCCGCCTTGGGCGCGATCTTGAGCATGACGTGGGCGCGCACCAGGCGGCGGTCGTAAGCCTCGCCGAGGCGCAGGGTGTACCCCTGGATGATCCCGTCCCGCTCGAGCCGCGCCAGCCGCGCATGGACGCTCGCCCGCGACAGCGAAAGCGCATGGGCAAGGCTGGTGACCGGCAGGCGAGCGTTGTCGCGCAGCAGCGCCAGGAGCCGGTGGTCGATTGCGTCGATCGACAATCTGTCAGATCTATTGGACATATTGTCTGATTTATCCCTTCAAAACGACGATTATCAACCTTCAATCTGGACATCGCGCCAGGCTACGTTCGCCTATCGGCTTCTTTAGGGGGACACAAGCGATGCACGATATCCTGCTTCTCGGCGCCGGGCAGATCGGCGAAGCCGTGGCCGCGCTGCTCACCAGCGAGGGCTATCGCGTCACCGTTGCCGACAGCGACGGCGCGCGGCTGGCGCGACTCCAGCCGGGCGAGTTGCTCGCCACGGCGGTCGTCGACGTTGCCGATCGCCAGGCGCTGGCCGGGCTGATGGCGGGGCGTTTCGCCGTGCTCTCGGCCATGCCGCACCGGCTGACCGCGCCGGTCGCGATCGCCGCGCGCGCGGCGGGCGTGCACTACCTCGACCTTACCGAGGATGTCGCCACCACCCGGCTGGTCAAGACGCTGGCGCAGGACGCCGGCACGGCCTTCGTCCCGCAATGCGGCCTTGCACCGGGCTTCATCTCGATCGTCGGCGCCGACCTGGCGCGGCGGTTCGACAGCCTCGACACGCTGCGGCTGCGCGTCGGGGCGCTGCCGCGCTATCCGGCCAATGCCCTGAACTACAACCTGACCTGGTCGACCGACGGCCTGATCAACGAATACGACCGGCCCTGCGACGCAGTGGTCGGCGGCCGCCTCGTCGAAGTGCCGCCGCTGGAAGGACTGGAGAGCTTCTCGCTCGACGGCATGGCCTACGAGGCGTTCAACACCAGCGGCGGGCTCGGTACCCTGGCCGAGACGCTGGCCGGCGCCGTGCGCGAGCTGAACTACAAGACCATCCGCTATCCCGGCCACCGCGACATCGTCAAGCTGCTGATCCAGGACCTGTGCCTAGGCCAGCGGCCCGAGCTGCTGCGCGACATCTTCGAGACCGCCCTGCCCACCACGGGGCAGGACCTCGTGCTCATCTTCGTCAGCGCGAGCGGACGGCGCAACGGGCGACTCGTCCAGGACACCTACGTCAACAACATCTACAGCGCCACGCTCGCCGGAGCCATGCGCACGGCGATCCAGATCACGACGGCAAGCGCGCTCTGCGCCGTGCTCGACCTGCTGGCGACCGGTGCCTTGCCCCGGGCGGGGCTGATCCGCCAGGAGGATATCCCGCTGCCGCTGTTCCTGGCCAATCGCTTCGGCCGGGTCTTCGCCGGCGAGAGCGCCGCGCTGCCGCTCGGACAGGTGGCGTGATGGCCGGCACGACAGCGATGGCGGCCGGACAGGAGGCCGCGGCGCTTCTGGCGGCGATGGACCTTGGGCTTCCCCAGGGCAGCCTGCCCCGCAGCAGTCCGATCGACGGTTCGGCGCTGCCGGCCGTTCCGACGAGCGAGGCGAAGGCGGTCGCCGGCGCCGTCGCCCTCGCCGGCGAGGCCTTCGCGACCTGGCAGCAGGTCCCCGCCCCGCGGCGCGGCGAGCTGGTCCGCCGCTTCGGCGAGGAGCTGCGCCGGCACAAGGCGGCGCTGGGGCGGCTGGTGACGATCGAGAGCGGCAAGCCGCTGTCCGAAGGCCTCGGCGAAGTGCAGGAGATGATCGACATCTGCGACTTCGCCGTCGGCATGTCGCGGCAGCTGCATGGCCTCACCATCGCCTCGGAGCGCCCGCAGCACCACATGCGCGAGATGTGGCACCCGCTCGGCCCGGTCGCGATCGTCTCGGCGTTCAATTTCCCGGTCGCGGTCTGGGCGTGGAATGCGGCTCTCGCCCTGGTCTGCGGCAACAGCGTGATCTGGAAGCCTTCGGAAAAGACGCCGCTGACCGCCTATGCCGCGCACGGGCTGCTGGCCCGCATCGCCGCGGCGAGCGACGACGCGCCGCCGGGCCTCGCGCAGCTGTTGGTCGGCGGGCGCGAGATCGGCGAGGCGCTGGCCGACGATCGCGGCGTCGCCCTGGTCTCGGCGACGGGCAGCACGGCGATGGGCCGCGACGTCGGCACCCGCGTCGCGCGCCGCTTCGGCCGCAGCCTGCTCGAGCTCGGCGGCAATGCCGCGACCGTGGTCGCCCCTTCCGCCGACCTCGCGCTGGCGGTCCCGGCGATCGCCTTTGCCGCGGCCGGCACTGCCGGCCAGCGCTGCACGACGCTGCGGCGGCTGATCGTCCACGCGGACCTCCACGAGCCGTTGCTGGCGCGGCTCGAAGCCGCCTTCGCGCGCCTGCCGATCGGCGACCCGCGCGACGATCGCAACCTGGTCGGTCCGCTGATCGACGGCGATGCGCTCGCCGCGATGCAGCGCGCCCTGGCGGCGGCGCGCGGCGACGGCGGCACGGTCAGCGGCGGCGAGCCGATCGGCGGCCTCTACGTCCGCCCGGCGATCGTCCGGATGCCCGCGCAGACCGCGATCGTGCGCGAGGAGACATTCGCCCCGATCCTCTACGTCCTGGGCTACGAGACGTTCGAGCAGGCGATCGCCCTGCTGCGCGACGTGCCGCAGGGCCTGTCATCCTCGATCCTGACCACCGACCTGCGCGAGGCCGAGCGCTTCCTGTCGGCGACCGGATCGGACTGCGGCATCGCCAATATCAACATGGGCCCGTCCGGCGCCGAGATCGGCGGCGCTTTCGGCGGCGAGAAGGAGACCGGCGGCGGCCGCGAGAGCGGCTCCGATGCCTGGAAGGCCTACATGCGCAGGCAGACCCAGACGATCAACTTCGGCAAGGCCCTGCCGCTCGCCCAGGGCATCGTGTTCGCGGTTTGAAGGCGAGACGGCAGGGCGGCTTCCCGCGTAGGCTCAGAACAGCTTGCGCAGGCCCAGCATCACGCTGCGGCCCAGCGGATCGAGATAGGCCGGGCTGTAGCTCAACGGCGTCGCGCCGAACCGGTCGCGGACACGCAGGCGCGCGGCGAACAGGTTGTTCACGTTGAGGCTCACGCGGGTCTTGCGGAAGAAGGGCGCGCGGAACTGCTCCTCGAGGTTGGCGAAGACGCGCAGGTTGAACGTCGCGAGATCGGAAAAGGCGAGATCGCCGGTCGAGCCGTGAAGCTTGCTGGCGCTTTGCCAGCTTGCCTCGAAAGTCGCGCCCAGCCCGTCCTTCATGACGTTCGCCCGTGCATTGATCTGGTGGCGCGCCTGGCCACGGCCGAAGGCGTCGCCGCCCAGCAGGTCGAGCGTGGGCAGGCCGCGCCGGATCAGGATGTCGTTCTGCATCCGCCAGACATGGTTGAGCGACAGCAGCACCCGACCCTGCCCCGGCGCGCCGCCGCCCCGGCCGAAGCCGGGGGGCCCTGCCATCGGCGCGCCCTGGTCCGCCGCGGCGGCGACCGTCGCCTCTTCGTCTGCGCCCTGCACCGGCTGGCTTCCCGGAGGTGGCAGCGGCGCCCGGTAGGGCCTCGCGCCCGGCCGGCGCGGCTTGCCGATCGGCTGCGACCAGAACAGGCCCCAGCTCAGCTGACGCTGCTCGGCGCGGGCGAAGTTGACCGGGCGGGCATCGAACGAGACGAGGTCTCCCGCGGCGTCGCGGACGAAGCGCTCGGGGAAAGCGGCTTCGATCGCCGCCGTCACCGCCGGCAGCCGGCCGAGCTGGTCGCGGATCTGGGTATGGCTGTAGGAGAGATTGAGCGTCAGGCTCGACCGCTCGAACGGCTTGTAGCGGCCGCTCAGCGAGAAGATGCGGCGCTTGTCGGCGCGGAGCGACGGATTGCCGCCGTCGATGCGGGTGACGGCGACAGTGCGCCCGGTGACGAAGTCGTAGATCGGCACGTTGGGCGTCAGCATCAGCGGATCGTCGCGCTGGGTCTGCGACGGCAAGCCGTCGGCGCGCGTCATGGTCGCGGAAATGCGCAGCGCCGGCACCGGCGCCCAGCTCAGGCCATAGCCGAACGTATCGGCGCCGCCGACGCCCGACAGGCCGTCGTGCGAGAGATTCACATAGGCGGAAAGATCGCCGAGCGCCGCCAGCACGTCGCGCTTGCGGCTGGCGATCGGCAGATTGAGATTGGCGGAGAACTGGGTCTGGGTTCCGCCGCGCTCGCGCCGCTCGACGAGCGAGGAGCGCAGGGTCTCGCTCTGCTGCTCGCGCCGGGCGATGCCCGCTTTCACCGTCGTGGAGACCTTGCCGGCAGGCAGGGTAAGGATCGTGCCGTTGGCGACGAGGTCGGCGGATCCGTTGCTGCTGGTCGTCCGCTGGCGATCGGCCGTGACGCCGCCGGCCGGGCCGTTGCGGTCGGTCTCCGACAGGCTGTGGGTGCGATCGTAAGCGCCGGTGAACGACCAGTTCCAGCCGGCCGCCCGGCTGTTGAGCGCCAGGCCGAGATGGCCGCCGGTGCTGCGGGTGTGGCCGGCCAGCGGCCCCGGCGCCAGCGGATCGAGCGGCAGGCCGAACAGGCTGGCACCGGTCCTGTGGTCCAGCCGCCCGCTGAACGTGGCCGAGACCTTGGCGAAGATCGTCCGGTTCAGCGTGCCGCCCAGGCCGATCTGCTCGGCGGACGGCATCAGCGTGCGATAGGGCGCATCGGGGCCGGCCAGGTCGCGCTCCGCCTCGGTCAGCTGGCTGTCGCGGCCATAGGCCAGGTCTAGGCTCATCCGCCCCTTGGCGTCGAGCCGCGCATAGGTGGCGTTGACCTGGCCCTCGCTGCGCCCGCCCTCGGTCGGCAAGGTCAGGCGAAGATCGGCCGAGACGGCGCGAAACTGCTGGACGAGGACGATGTTCACGACCCGCTGGTCGGCGCGATAGCCGTAGTTGAGCGCGACTTCCTCGGGCAGGATGTCGACGCGGGCGATCGCCTCGGGCGGCAGCCGGCTGATTTCGTCGAGGCCCGAGACCCGCCGTCCGTTCACCAGGATCACCGGCGACTCGCCGGTCTGCGGCTTCAGGTCGGCAAGCAGATCGCCGATGCTGTCGGCGCCGTACGTGGCGATTTCGGCCTGGTTGATGCGGATGTCGGGAACGCCGCTGCCGATCGGCCGCCCGCGCTCGGACGGCGCGGTGACGATGATCTCGGCATCGGCGGGCGCCTTGTCACCCTCCACCGGGGTCGAGGGCGCGACAGCCTGCGCCAGTGCCGTGGTCGGCAGGGGCGCAAGCGTCAGCAGGCAGGCGACGGTACTTCGCAACGGAACGGTCATGATCGCTCTCTCCACTGGCGGAAATCCTTAGCGGCGCCGCCCCGGGGCCCGAGCAGCGCGATCGGAGGCGGCAGGCCCGATTGCCGGCTCGGCACCGGCGACAGTGGGAGAGACACTATCGCCGGCGAGCCCGCCGGGCCTGCCGCCTCGTCCCGCCGGCGTCCGGCGCGTGCCGACGGGACATTGGCTAGATGCGCGTGCGCCGACTTTCCGCAAACGGCCGGTGCGGGATCGCCCGGAGCTTGCCTCCCGGTCATCGCCGCGGTTCACTTCTCGTCGCCGTAGATCGCCACGGTCGCCGGCTCGTCGCCGGCGATGCGGCCGCGGTACATGCCCGGCGTGTTGAACGACCAGGCGCCGGCGCCCTGGGCATCGAGAACGATGACCCCGCCCTTGCCGCCGAGTGCCGCGATCTCCGCCTGCACCTGTTCGGCGGCGGCCGACGCGCTTTCGCGCAACAGGCGCATGCGGGCGCAGATCTCGTGAGCGGCGCCGGCGCGGATGTAGAATTCGCCCGAGCCCGTGGCCGAGACCGCACAGGCGCGGTCATCGGCGTAGGTGCCCGCACCGATGAGCGGAGAGTCGCCGACGCGCCCCGGCCGCTTGCCGGTCAACCCGCCGGTGGACGTCGCCGCGGCTAGGTGCCCGGCCTGGTCGCGCGCGACCGCGCCGACCGTCCCGTACTTGACGCTGCTGTCGAACCGCGCCGATCCGGGGGCCTGCGCCCGCGATTCCTCAAGCTGCCGAAGTCGCTCGGGCGTATCGAAATAGTCCGGCTCGACCTGGGGCAGCCCGGCTTCGCGCGAGAACCGGTCCGCCCCCTCGCCCGCGAGCAGGACGTGGGGCGTCCTTTCCATGACCGCCCGCGCCAGCGCCACCGGATTGCGCGTGCGCGTCACTCCCGCGACGGCGCCGGCCGCGCGCGTGCGTCCGTCCATGATCGCGGCGTCGAGCTCATGCCCGGCGTCGGCAGTATAGACCGCGCCCTTCCCGGCGTTGAAGTGCGGGTCGTCCTCGAGCACGCGCACCGCCGCCTCGACCGCATCGAGCGCCGAACCGCCCTGGGCGAGGATCGCCCCGCCCGCGGCCAGCGCCCGGTCGAGCGCACCGCGCACGGCGGCATCGGTCGCCGCGTCCAGCTTGTCGCGCTCGAGCACGCCGGCGCCGCCGTGGACGAGCAGGGTCCAGTTGCCAGGGGCCATGGCTTCAGCGGCGGTTGCGGCGGCCGCAGCCAGGGCGGCGGCGAGCAGCGCAGCGATCCTGCGGAACCTGGTACGGGTCATGTGCCGGCCTTTGAAGCGACGTGATCATCGAGTTGCTGTTCCTTCCGGCCGGCCAATTCGCGCGGCACCACTGTCAACGAGCGCGGAGATGCACCGGTTGCGCTGTTCCGCATCGACGGCCCCGATCGCTAGGCCGGCACCGCCGGCGAGACCGAAGCCCTGAGGCTGCGCATCGCCCGGCGCAGGTGCTTCTCGATGGCGCTTTCGCTGATGCCGAGGCGCCGCGCCGTCTCGCGCTGCGAGACGCATTCGAGGCGCCGCAGCCGCACCACTTCCCGTGTACGCTCGGGCAGGCGCGACAGCGCCTGCTCGACCAGGCGCAGCTCTTCGCGGCTTGCCGCCTCGACATCCTGCAAGGGCCAGGCCGATTGCAGGCCGAGCCCGTCGAGATCGTCGTGGTAGTCGATCTGGACGATGCGCTGCCGGCGCATGCGATAGAGGATCAGGATGCGCGCGGTCTGGCCGAGGTAGGCCCGCGGGTTCGCGATGGCCAGCGGATCGGCGACGCACATCACCCGCTCGAAGCTTTCCTGGATGATGTCCTCGAGATCGGCTTCGCGGGGGAACTGCCTGGCGATCCAGCGCTGCAGCCAGGGGCGGTGCGGCAGGACCGCCCTGGCAAGCCATTCGGCCCGCGCCGACCGATCTCCTCCCCCGCCGGAAGGCGGCATGCCGTGGCCGCGGACCGCTGCCGGACCCCCGCCCGGCCTTGGCGCCGGTTCCGGATCGGTATCGTTGCACTCAGTCGAACTTCCTGCCTCAATCTGCGCATTCCCGTGGTCGAATGTCATCTCCGATCCTCCCGCGCCGGAAGCGATCACTTCCGTGCACAAGCAAAGACGTTTGAGGTTCGCGATTCCGTACATCCCCGGGTGCGCTTGCGACAAAAAACCTGACGCGACAGCCGGGTGGCCGCTTTCGGGCACGCTCCGCTGCCGGAAATGCGGAAATGAACAGGCCGGGCATCCACCCGCAGACAGCACCACAGACAGCACCAGGCGAAGCGACCGGGCGAACTGCCCGGCCCATGCCTGCGCGGGCGCATGCCGGAAGGACGACAGGTGACGAGCAACGAACCGCCGGGATACTATCCCAGACGAACCCCACGGCCGCGTGCCAGGCGCACCGCCACCGCTTCGGCGCAGATCTGCCTGGGCAACGGCTCGGCCAGGGCCCCGGTGACGACCGACGCCGGTCCATCGCCGGTCGCCGGCTGCGCGGTGCCGTCGAGCGAGCGGACCTGGGTCGTCCAGGCCGTCAGGTTCCTCACCGAGGAACGCCAGCGCGCCGACGAGACCCCGCTCGTCGCCGTCCCCTGCCCCGAGCTTCCCGACATCACGATCATGCTCAAGGACGAGAGCACCCATCCTTCGGGCAGCCTCAAGCATCGCCTCGCCCAGGCGCTTTTCGTCCACGCCATCTGCAACGGCGATATCGGTCCCGAGACGGTGATCATCGAGGCCTCTTCGGGATCGATGGCGATCTCGGAGGCATGGTTCGCCCGCCAGCTCGGGCTCAGCTTCGTCGCCGTGGTGCCGCGGACCACGGTCCCGGCCAAGATCTCGGCCATCCGGGCACAGGGCGGCGAGATCGTCCTGGCCGGCGACGGCGAGGACCTGTGCGAGCTTGCCGCCCGGATCGCGATCGACCGCGGCGGCTTCTTCATGGACCAGTTCGGCCGCGCGGCAGAGGCGACCGACTGGCGCGGCGCCAACAATATCGCCGAGAACATGATGGACCAGATATACCGCCGGGGCCTCGACGCGCCGGCCTGGTTCGTGACCGGTGCCGGCACCGGCGGCACCAGCGCCACGATCGGACGCTACCTGCGCCTGCGCCCCGAGCTTGCCCGGACGCGGCTCTGCGTCGTCGACCCGGACGGGTCGGCCTATTTCAAGGCCTTCGTCAGCGGCGACTGCGCCATCGCCGGTCGCTCGTCGCCGATCGTCGAGGGCATCGGCCGCGGCCGGGTGGCCAGCGCCTTCCAGCCCGGCGTGATCGACCATATGATCGCGGTCGCCGACAGCGGCTCGGTCGCCGGTGCGCTCTGGCTGGCCGAGCGCACCGACCGCCGCTTCGGACCGTCGAGCGGCACCAACCTGATCGGCGCGCTGCTGCTCGGCCAGGCCATGCAGCGCCGCGGCGAGGCCGGCACCATCGTCATGCTCGGCTGCGACGGCGGCGACCGCTATCACGAGACGATCTACAATCCGCTGTGGTGCGAGAAACAGGGCCTGGTTCTCGAAGGCTGGAACCGCATGCTCGCCCGGCTAGGCTCGCCGGCCTTTCCTGCGGCCTATTGAGCCGCTTCATTCCTTAGAGCGGTGCCGCGCTGTCGAGCAGGACACGGCGAGACAGGAAGGGGTAACAACCTGTCTCGCCGGTTCCTGACTGCGCACGCCCCCCGCGGCGCAGCGGAGGATTTATCGCTGGCCCTCCCGGGCCGACCCTTCAGGAATAGCCTCCTGCACAGGTCGGGATGCGCGACCGGGCGAAGTCCGCACCACGCAGCGAAATTAATTCATCGGGATTCGCTTTTTCCGGAATGCGCTGCGGAAATCGCCGGGCCGCGCATCCCCGGAAATGTCGGCAGCAGTCCCAACCGATGTCGACGCACTGCTCACTTCGGGGCGGCGAGCCAGGCTTGCCGCCCCGTTTTTCGAGCAGCCGCCGCTTCGCGGCTCAGGGCCTGGGCGCTTCGCTCGCCTGTGGCGAAGGGGCGGCCGCCGGCGGCACTTGCGCGGCGATCTTCGCGCGGAAGTCTGCAGCGGTGGTGGCGATCTCGACGCCGTGGCGGCCTTTCGACAGCGACGACACCGGCAGTGTCGCCTTGGCCTTGTCGACGAGCACGGTCACCTCCTTTCCGTTCACCGCCTCCACCGTGGCGGCAGCGGCGCCTTCGCTGTCGTAGAGGATCGTGCCCGGCTGCAGCATGCCGGCGAGATCGCTGTCGCCCTTCGCCTGCACCACGCCGGCCGCCTTCTCGAGCTCGGGGCGGGACATGGCGATGGTCGGGCGGCCCCCGCGGCGGGCGAAGGAGCCGAGGCCGAGCGTCACCTTGACGGTGCCCGTCCAGATCACCGCGGCGTCGCCCTTTATCGCTTGAACCCGCCCGACCTCCGCGCCGGCGGGGTCATAGATCGTATCGCCGACCACGAGCGGGTAGGGCTCCGCCAGCGCTGCAAGGGGCGCAGCGCAGAGCGCCGCCGGAACGAGAACGCGTAACAACCAACCGTACGGCATGAGCAACTCCCATGATGCCAGGTCTCGTCGCGCAGTCCCTTGTTATGGTGCGCATTCTAGCAGCTCGGCGCCCAGCGGCAACCAATCACCGCTTCGAGGGTTCAACTCAACGTACATGTTTCAATGCCGCATCAGGCGGCGGGAGCCGATTGCCATGTCTATTCCTCGCAGGATTTCGGTCGCTCTCACGGCGCTGCTGCTGGTGGCGGGCTGCGCGACCGCCACGCCCTACCAGCCGCTCGACCCGCAGAGCCGATTCAGCGGCGGCTACAGCGACCAGCGGATCGAACCGGATCGCTTCCGCGTGACTTTCCGCGGCAACAGCCTGACTTCGCGCGAGACGGTCGAGACCTATCTCCTCTACCGCGCGGCCGAGCTGACGCTGGCCCAGGGATACGACTGGTTCTCGATGGCCGACCGCAATACCGAGCGCCACAGCCGCACCTATGTCGACCGGCCGTTCGGGCCGGGCCCGTGGGGCTGGTGGGGGCCGCGCTGGAGCTACTTCGGTCCGCGCTACGGCTGGCGCAGCTGGGATCCGTTCTGGGGCGACCCCTTCTGGGGCGATACCGTCGACGTGCGCACGGTCAACCGCTACGAGGCCAGCGCCGAGATCGTGCTCGGTCGCGGTCCGCGGCGCAACGACGGCGGCCGTTCCTTCGATGCGCGCGCCGTGGTCGAGAACCTGCGCGGCAGGATCGTCACGCCGAACTAGCTTCCTTGCTCGAAGAGTCTTTCGCGCGGTCTCGCCAGGCTTATATGCCTTGGCAAGAGCTCGAATCGAAGGACCCCTCGTCATCGCCGTTGCTCCCGACCTCTCCCGTCACCCGGTGCGGCCCATCGGCCATGGGCGGCAGAACGCGGCGCGACACCCGTGATCTACGGTTGGTCGCCGTCGATCGGAGATCCTACGGTCTGGGGCTGGCTGACCGTGGCGAACTACTTCGTCGCATGCCTGGTCGCGGCGCGCGCGGCGAGAATCGATCGCGGCAATGCCGCCGTCTGGTGGGCGGCGTCGCTGGCGATGCTGGCGCTATGCGTGAACAAGCAGCTCGACCTGCAGAGCCTGGCGACCGTCGTCGGCCGGGCCGTGGCGATCGAGGAGGGGTGGTATCCCTATCATCGCACCGTGCAGCGCTATTTCATCGAAGCGATCTGCGTCCTCGCCGCCTGCGGAGTCGCCGTCGCCTGCTACCGCCTGCGCAAGTCGGCCGCCTCGGTCCTTTGCGCCACGGCGGGTCTCGTGCTTCTCACCGCCTTCGTGGTGGCGCGAGCCGCCTCGTTCCATCACATGGACATCGCCCTCGGTTTCGTGCTTGCCGGCCTTGACCTCAACCACCTCGCCGAGAATGCAGGCATCGCCCTGGTGCTCGCCGGCGCGGCCATGGCCGGCCGCACGGAGGCCGAGCAGTAGAATCAGCCTTTCCCGCCGTCACCTCTCGCAGGCGGAATAGTCGCCCGCGCGACAGGCGGCGACTGCCTGGCGCCATTCGACCATGGCGCGCTCGTAAGCCGCGCGGCTGCGTGCATAGCTCGCCATCGCGCGATCGTGATCGCGCGAGCGGGCGGCATAGTCGTTGGCGGCAAGGTCTCCGGCGCGGGCAGCACGCCAGCCTTCGGCATAGCGTGCGTCGCGCGCGCGCACCCGGGCGAGCTCCTGCAGGTTGAGCCGGCGGATCGTCTCGCGATCGCGCTCGCGGGCAAGGCTGCTGCGCATCGCCGGATCGTTCGGATCATCCGCCGCAGCTGCGGTGGGCACGATTGCCGCGAGCACCGCCGCACAGGCAAACCACTTGACCGCCATCTTCCGCTCCCTCGCAACCTCGCCGTCAGTTACCGGCGAGACCGAAGGTCCTGCAAACAGATTGCGATGAAGTTACTTCCGCTCGTCGCGTTTGTCCGGCCGCTCGTCGAGTGGCCGCTCGGTCGTCTTCCAGCGGACGCCGGACAGGCCCGCGGGTAGCGGGGCCTCGCTCAGGCAGGCTTTCGGATTGCGGTTGGGGAACTGCGCACAGTCGAAGCGGACGGAGCTGCTTTCGCCGGCTTCGCCGCGCAGGTATTCGAACACCAGCGTGCTGCGCGCGCCGTCCGGGATCGGGAACTCGCCGGGAATGTCGTCCTCGTTGGACCAGGCCAGCACCTGGCACGACCCGGACCGCGCGCACAGCGCCAGAGCGGCGTTGACCAGCTTGGCGGCGTCGACGCCGGGCGCAGTGAGCAGGCCGAAGGCGCGGCCGTCGGCGCGGGCGAGGCGCAGGCGGTTGCCGTAGAGCGGAACCTTGCCCATGCCGGGCGGCAGTTCGGCCTTGGGCAGCGGCAAGCCCAGGATCCGCGGCGGCCCGTCCCCGATTTCCGCGAACGGCTGCAGGTCCACGCCGGTCGCGGCGCCGGCGAGGGGCTGCGGCGCCTCGTTGCCGCGATAGGCCTGGCGAAAGGCGTTGCGGCCGCCCCAGGCGCCCGGCCAGCCGAAGAAGAGATGGGTGCCGACGCGGCCGAGCTTGCGCAGCTGCGGGCTCCAGTAGGGATAGACCCAGTCGGTATGGTAATGGGTGGCAAGGCCGACGCTCTTGTCGACATGTCCCGACAATGCCCGCAATGCCACTTCGCGCGCGCGCTGCCGTGCCGCCTCGGGCATCTGCCGCCGCAGCGAGCCGTCGCAGGTGAAAGTGAACTGGCAGCCGGTGGCACGCTGCGCGCCCTGGTATACGACACCGCACACGGTCGCCGGGAAGGCCGGGTGCCGCACGCGGTTGAGCACGACCTGGGCGACCGCGGCCTGGCCGACGGCGTCGTCTCCTGCTTCGTAAAGCACCGCAGTCGCCAGGCATTCCAGCGCGCGCGCGCGGTCTTCCGCCGACCCGGCGAAGACGAAGGGACGGGGCAGGCCGAGCGGACCGGCGGCGAAGGGGACCGCGGCGTTCTTCGCGCGAGCGGCATCGGGCCCGAGCACCGACCGGGCCTGCCGGCCGTGCGCCTCGATATCCTCGGGCCGGGCGGGAAGATCCCTGAGCCGCGACGCCTGGTTCCCGGCACCCTGGGGCGTGCCGGGGTGGCGCGCGCTCCAGCTGCCGTGGAGGGCAAGCACGAAAAGGATCGCCAGCGCACCGCCGATCACCGGCCACGGCCGGATCAGCCGCGCGAGATCGACGGCCGGCATTGTTGCGGAAGCTGGCGGCAAAGTGGTCCGTTCCCTCGAAGCATGTCCGTCGGCATTTAAGACGGAGCGGCGGCGCAATCTACGCCTGGGCTACGAAAATGTTCCGGGAACCGAGGGCCCGCCGTCAGGCAGGCGCCGGCTCAGGATCTGCGCCACCGGTCTGGTAGAATTCGAGAGCTGTCGCCCCGGCCGCCATTCCAGGCCTACTGGGCGGCATCCTTCGCGCGGTCGCCGGCTTCCTTGGCCCGGTCGCCGGCACGCTCGGCCGCATCGCCGGCTTGCGCGGCACGCTCGCCCGCGACTTGCTGAGCCCGGTTCGCGATCGCCGCTTCGCTGTTGGCGGCATTGGCCATGGCGGCTGCCGTCGCCGCCTGCTGTGCGGCCCGTGCGGCTTCCGTGCTCGCCGCCGCGGCATCGGCCGCCTTGTCCTCGGCCTGGCACGCCGCGAGCGACATCGCGGCAAGCGCCGCGACCATAATCAGGCGGGAAGATTTCATGATTGCACTCCTGGCTTGCAGAAAGCACCCCCGGACGGATGTTCCGCCCGGCGGTCTGTCCGCGTCATTCGGAAACGATCAGCAGCGACGAGATCGCCACGACGACCTGCGCGGCGACGAAGGGCTTGGTGATCATCACGCTGTTGGGCACCCCGTGCGACGTCCATTCGTGCTCGCTGACGGCACTGACATAGACGACCGGCAGTCCGCTCATCAGTTCGCGGGCCGTGCGCGCCACGCACCAGCCGTCGGGACCGTCGCCGAGATTGATGTCGGTAATCAGGCCGTTCAGCGTTTGCCCCTGCTCGTGCAGCAACTGGATCGTCGCATCGCCGTCATGCGCGGAGATCACGCGAAAGCCGGCCTCCTCGAGCGCGTCGACGAGAGCAAGCCGGATCATCGTGTCGTCTTCGGCATAAAGCAGGACGGGGGCCGTCTGGGCGGTAGACATACGAATCCTGCTCTGTTTATCGGGAGTCCCGCTGCACAAACGCCTCGCGATCGCGAAAGGTCCGCCGGCGCGCTGCCCGGCGCTTGCCGGAGAGGTACCGACATTGCGGATCGCTGCATAGTGCTGCATGGTCCGATCTCGCACAGGACGAAGGCAAGCCATGCCGCGGGCACGACACCATCCCGAGACGCATCTCGTATCGCGCATCGGCTGGCTGCGCGCCGCGGTGCTGGGTGCGAACGACGGGATCGTTTCGACCGCCAGCCTGATCGTGGGCGTGGCGGCGGCATCGGCGGCGGTTTCCGAAGTGCTGATCGCCGGCGTCGCCGGGCTGGTGGCCGGCGCCATGTCGATGGCGGCGGGCGAATACGTGTCGGTGAGCTCGCAGGCGGACACCGAAAAGGCGGATCTCGCCCGCGAGGCCGCCGAGCTGTCCAGCCAGCCGGAATTCGAGCACGAAGAGCTTGCCCGGATTTACCAGGCGCGCGGCCTGGATGCCGGTCTCGCTCGCCAGGTGGCCGAGCAGCTGATGCGCAGCGATGCCCTCGGCGCACATGCCCGCGACGAACTCGGCATATCGGAAGCGACGACCGCCCGGCCGATCCAGGCCGCGCTGGCGTCGGCCGCCACCTTTTCCGTCGGAGCGGCGATGCCCCTGGCGATGGTGCTGGCGATGCCGCGCCCCTGGCTGGTCACCGGCGTCTCGCTTGCGTCGCTGGCCTTCCTGGCGCTGCTCGGAGCGATCGGCGCGAAAGCCGGTGGCGCGCGCATCGGCAGGGCGACACTGCGCGTGACTTTCTGGGGGGCGCTGGCGATGGCGCTCACGGCCGGCATCGGGAAGCTGTTCGGGACGGTCGTCTAGGCCTTCGCAACACGGCGGACTCGCGGCGGCAATCACACCCCCGGTCGGCCGCCGGCCTTGAAATTGCGGCAAGCGACCCCATATCGGACAGATCGATGGCATTCGTCTTGTAAGCGCCATCGGCTGAGAGTCGATGCGCTCCCGCTTACACGGCGGAGGCGCGCAATGGACCTCAATAAACTTTACTCCCAGCATCAGCTTTCGCTCATGCGCGCGGACGCTACCGACAGCCGCCTCAACCGGACCAGGCATCTCGCCGAAGCGGGCCTGTTCGCCCATCGCATCGGCACCTATCAGCACGCGAACGGTGCTACCGCCGCGTCAGGCTGGCTGCGCAGCCCGAAGCCGCACGCACGAGCGGCCCGGGCCACCCTGGGGCTGACCGTATGACGGCTCCTCCCACGACCGAGAGCGCTCCCAAGCGCAAGTCGTTCAACTGGCGCCAGCCGCCGACACGCCTGCCTCGCCAGTACATCGATCGGCAAGGTCTCGTCACCCATCTCGCCTTCGCACTGCTCGGCGACCGCGAGACCGCGATGACCTTCCTCAATACCTATCACGACGGGCTCGGCGCCAAGCCGCTCGACCTGGCCGGCGACAGTGCCACCGGTTACTCGGCGGTCTGCGGCGAGGTCGAGCGACTGGCATCGATGCTTCCAGGAGAACGACCATGAGCCGCGCGATAAACCTGAAGCTGCCCGAAGCCAATGTCCGCAAGCGCTGCGACGAAAGCGGCGTATCGATCAGCGCCATCGAGCCGCTGCCCTCGGGCGGCACGCACTTGGTCTGCACGACCAGCGAAGGCGCGGAAGAGATGCGGCTGAGGCTGATGGACCACATCATCGAAGGCATCGTGCCCCGGTTCGCCTTCTATCGGGCGCGAGCCTCCTGGTAGGCGCAAGGCAATCAACGGAGATCGAAATGGGCCATCGGACTAGCTTGATCCAGGGCGCGAAGCCGCCCTTGCCGGGAAGCGAGGCAGCAAGTCGTCCCGCTTTCGCCCAGCTCCGGGCCGGCAGCCGTCCGCACTTCGACGTCTACCGGACCGAGCAGGTCCACCTGACCTCGATGCTCAGCGGCGGCGGCGACTGGCACTGGCGGCTGACCGGCAAGTCGGGAGAGATCCTGGCCGACTGCGGCGGCTATCGAAGCCAGCGCGACTGCCTTGCAGCGGTCGAAGCGCTGCGTGTCGAGGCCGGGACGGCAACTGTTCCCGGACGATCCGACACTCTGCGCTCGTCCGCAATCGAATTGCCGGGAGAATGGCCATGAACACAGACACGACTAACGAAGCCGAACTGATGGCGCGCTTCGGCATCACGAAAGTGCCGGCTTTCCGCTATCACTATGGCGACTGGCGCTATTCGAACCTCCAGGACGCATTGACCCAGGCCAGGCGCGATGCCGCATCCGACACACATCGAAAGGGAAAATGACGATGGCAAAAAGCCAGCGCAGAAGCAGCAAGGAACCCCGCAAGCCGAAGAAGCAGGCACCGCCGAAACCGAATGCCTCCAAGCCTTCGGTCAAGGGAACGCCGGCATTTCCGATCGGCTCCTAGCCGCCTCGGCCGGATTCTGACCGGCATCTTCAGATGTGCGCCGAGCCGATCGCAGCGTCGCTACCGACGGCGACTGCCGAATTGATGCGTCGCGGACGCCGGCGCCATGCTATGAGAACAATCCGTCGCGCCAAGCACTGCCGCCCCACCGGCTGATTCAACCGGCAGAGTTCGTTACGAGTGCCGCCGTAATTCGAAAGTCCGGGCCATGGAACCCATCGACCTTCCCGCGCCAGCCAATCCCAATGGATTGGGCCTGGCCATCGTCCTGGCCTCCAGCACTCCGCTCATTCTCCTCGATGCGAGGTTCGTCGTCCAGGCGGCAAGCGGGACATTCTGCCGGATGTTCAACCTCGATCCCAAGGCGGTGGTAGGAACCGAACTCTTCGCTCTCGGCCACGGCGAATGGGACCTTCGCCAGCTTCGCTCGCTCCTCAATGCAACGCTTGTCGGCAAGGCCGCGATCGACGCCTACGAACTCGACCTGGTTCGCGGGGCCGGAGTGTACAACCTCGTCCTCAACGCCCAGCGGCTCGACTATGGCGACGGCGAGGAGGCCCGACTTCTCCTTGCCGTATCCGACGTCACCGCCGTCCGCCTGGCCGAGCGGCACCAGGACGATCTCGTCCGGGAAAAGAAGGTGCTGCTGCAGGAACTCCAGCATCGCGTGGCCAACAGCCTGCAGATCATCGCCAGCGTGCTGATGCAAAGCGCACGAAAAGTGCAGTCGGAGGAAGCCCGCAGCTCTTTGACCGACGCCCACCATCGCGTCATGTCGATCGCCACGCTGCAGAAGCAGCTTGCAGTGACGACCGCGGGCGAAGTCGCGCTCCGCCCCTATTTCACCGATCTTTGCAACACCATCGGCGCATCGATGATCGCCGATCCCGATCGCCTCACGATCACTCCCGACATCGACGAGACCGTCGTCGCCGCGGACCTGTCGGTCAGCATGGGCCTGATCGTCACCGAACTGGTGATCAATGCGCTCAAGCACGCCTTTCCCGACAAGGCGGAAGGGTGCAAGATCACGGTCGGCTACCAGGCGAAGGGACCATCATGGCTCCTGACCGTGCGCGACAACGGCGTCGGCCGACCGCCGAACGTGGAACCGGGCCTGGGAACCGGGATCGTCCAAGCGCTTGCCCGGCAGCTGAAGGCCACTGTCGAGATCCGCGATGCGAGCCCGGGCACCCTGGTAACGATTGCCCACGACGACAGCGACACGGCAGTGCTCACCCAAAGCGTCGTCGGGGATGCGTCGCCGGCGACTGCCGACCACCTCGGGGCCCCGCTGTCGCTTCGCGAGGTCAAGCCCTCTCTCGGGCCACTGGATTGATCGGCAGAGCCGCACCTGGAAGGGAACCCGACGAATGCCCGAGACGCCGCGAAGCGAAGAAGACGGCAAGGCTCGATCGCTGTCGCGCTGGGAAAACGAAGGCGGCGCGACAGCAGGCGAAGGCCGCGGGCGACGGCCGCCCTCGGGCTACTTCGACCGCTTCCGGGCCGCCCTTGCGACTCTGAGCCTCGCCGCTGCGCTGGTCGGCGGCTGGATCGGTATTTCCCAATGGTTCGCCATACCGCTGGGTGCGATCGCATTCACCGGCAGCATGAAATCCATGTCGGAAAAGACCGGCCCCATCGCTGCCGCCGGCATCGTCGCCTATATCCTGGCGGCTCTCCTCCTGATGAAGGCCGGAGCCTGGGCCCGCGCGGATTTCACCTAGTAGCGCGTTGAGGCCGGATAGGGCCAGCTCCTCCCCCTATGGGGGAGGTGGCATTCGCGTAGCGAATGACGGAGGGGTGTCAGCGTTCGATCGGCGGGGGACACCCCTCCACCACCGGCTGCGCCGGCGGTCCCCCTCCCCCCATGGGGGAGGATCTTGGACACACTTCCACCCCCGCTGGCGAATGCGGGCTTGCGCCGGGGACGGGCCGCTCCCTGCATCCCGCGAGGGCGCATATAACCAATTAGGTTCGTACTGTCAAGTGAAATCGCACCTCATCGTCCCGGGCTCGACCCGGGACCGCTGTGATCCTGGCCCGACCTTCCATCGCCGAGGCCAGCGGCCCCCGGGCTCAAGCCCGGGCCAGGATGTTCGCCGCGGTGGTCACCAGGCCGCCGTTGGCGGCGATGGTCAGGCCGGTCAGCCAGCGGGCATCGTCCGAAGCGAGGAAGGCGACGACGTCGGCGATGTCCTCCGGCTCGCCGAGCCGGCGCAGCGCGGTCCACGGCGGGACCTGGTCGGGCCAGGTCTGGCCGGCGATCATCTCGGTGCGCGTGCAGCCGGGCGCGACCGAGTTGCAGGTGATGCCGCGCTCGCCCAGTTCCTGCGCCAGCGAGCGCATGAAGCATTCCGAGCCCGCCTTGGCCGCCGCTCCCACCGAAACCCCAGGCGCGGCATGAGTCGCCATGCCCGAGGAGATGAAGACGATGCGGCCGTGCGCGCTTTCGCTCAGCCGGGCGAATTCGGCGCTGGCGAGGATCGTCGCGCGCAGGTTCAGCGCGAGGACGCGGTCGATCGTCGCGACCGGCAGCGCCTGGGCGAGGCCGCTGCTGCCGCCGCCGGCATTGAGCACCAGGATGTCGAGAGCGCCGCGCGCGGCGAACGCCTGCTGCACGACGGCCGTGGCCGTATCGCCGTCGGCAAGGTCGCCGAGCACGACCTGGGCGCTGCCGCCGTCGCTGCGGATCTGCGCGGCGACGGCTTCCGCCTTGCCGGCGTCGCGGCCGTGCACGACGACGTGCGCGCCGTCGGCGGCTAGCCTCCGGGCGATGGCCCTGCCGATGCCCTGCGTGGATCCGGTGACGAGGGCGACCCTGTCCTGCAACCGCATTGCGCTTCCTTCCCTCACAAGATCGCCGCCCCGCCGACCGGCCCCGGCGGGACCCGATCGAGCCTTCTTCGCCGCCGGCGGCGCGGCGTCAAGTCATCCTGCCCGGCAGTTGTCCGCCAGCCGATTGTGCTTGCGTCCGGCGGCAATCGCGGCATTCTTCCGAGCGGCGGCCGGGAACCGCCGTGAGAGAGGGGGAACCAACGCATGCAGATCGCAAATTCCGCGGCCATATTCGTGCCGATGCTGGTCGTCGTCGCGCTGACTTTCGTCGCATTCCTGCGCATGGGCGTGGCGCGCGGCGCAGCGGTCAAGGGCGGGCAGGACCCGAACTACTACCGCGCCCATCTCGGCCCGCCCGAGCCCGAGGCGACGACTGCGGCGGTGCGCCACTACGGCAACCTGTTCGAGATGCCGACGCTGCTGTATGCCGGCTGCCTGACCGCCTATGTGCTCGACGCAGTGGGTTTCTGGACGCTGGTCTTCGCCTGGGGCTACGTCGCCGGCCGCCTGATCCAGAGCGCGGTGCACATGACCTCCAACAACCCGTCGCATCGCGGGCTCGGCTTCGTCTTCGGCGCGTTCTGCATGCTGGCGCTGTGGATCAACCTGGCGCTGTCGATCGTCGCGCTGCAGTAATCCGCCGGAGCGCGCCCGTCAGGCCAGCCAGGTGTCCGGGTTGGGCATCGGCTCGTGCTTCTGTGCGTTGATCAGCGACAGCACGCAGCGCACGACGACCAGCACCGCGACGGCGATCCACAGCAGGAAGCCGACCAGGATGATCAGCAGCAGGAAGCTGACCGCCGAACCGATCAGCGCGATCCAGAAGGTGCGGATCAGATAGCGGTAGTGCGAGACTTCCCATTCGGCATGCGGCTGGTCCTTCCAGACGTAGGCGAGCACCACGCCGACGAGCGCGGTCACGCCCAGCGCGAAGGAGGAGAGGTAGAGCAGCGAGACGATCGTCGGCTGGTTGAAGTCGAAGCCGCCGGCAGGGCCGGCCTGCGCCGGGGCGTCCGGCCGAGGGGGCGGGGCAGCCGCCGGCTGCGCCGTTGCCGACATGCTGTCCGGCGCCTGCGAGAGGTCCGGGCGATCGTTCGGTCCGATCTCGTTCATGCTAGTCTCCGTCCCAGTTGGACAGGATCATGCCCTGTCGCAGGCGCGACGGCAAGCGCCCCCTCGCTCCCCCCGCCCTCGGCCGGAATGCGGAGGCCTCAGTCGGCGGTCTCGACGTCGATGCCGTCGATGCGGCCGATCGTCTCGCCCCCGCAGGTTACGAGGATCTGGCGATACTGGATGGGCGGCGTGCCGACGCTGCCGCCCACCACATGGCGGCCACCCGCGCCGCGACCGCGCCGCAGCTCGAGCGCGAAGCGCTGCGTCGGCGGGTCCATCCGGTCGCGCGGGCCGGCGCGAAGCGTCGCGACCATGCCGGCGGGCACGTCGACTTCGCCGTGGACGTAAAGCCGCAGCCGGTTCGATCCCTCGCGGGCAAGATCGATATGCGCGCCCCAATCGCGCGAGGGCGGGCAGGCCGCTGCCGGTCGTTCTGCGGCCGGACTTGCAACGCCCGGCGGCGTCGCGCAGCCGGCGAGGATCGCGAGCGCGAGCAGCGGGGCGGCGCGCATCACAGCCCCAGGAACAGCCCCGCCAGGGCGCCGCTCATCAGGTTCGAAAGGCTGCCGGCGATCAGCGCCCGGATGCCGAGCCGCGCGATCACCGGCCGCTGGTTCGGCGCCAGGCTGCCGGTCACCGCCATCTGGATGGCGATCGAGCTGAAATTGGCGAAGCCGCACAGCGCGAAAGTGACCACGGCGACAGTGCGCTCGGACAGGTCCCTGGCCTGGCCGAGGTCGATGAACGCGACGAATTCGTTGAGCACCAGCTTGGTGCCGAACAGCGCCCCGGCGTGCTGCGCCTCGGCCCAGCTGGCCGTGCCGAGCAGGGCGAAGACCGGCGCGAAGGCGTAGCCGAGCAGCGACTGGAAAGTCACCCCCTCGAAGCCCAGCAGCCCCGCCGCCCAGCCGACGAAGCCGTTGGCCAGCGCCACCAGTGCGACGAAGGCGAGCACCATGGCGCCGACCGCCACGGCCAGCTTGACTCCGGTCTGCGCGCCTTGCGAGGCGGCCATGATGAGGTTCGCCGGCCGCTCCTCGTCCTCGTAGAGGCCGATGCCCGAACTGGCCGCGGCATCGATCTGCAGGTCGCGCGGGTCGGGCATCATCAGCTTGGCCATGACGATGCCGCCCGGCGCCGACATGAAGGCCGCGGCGACCAGATAGTCGATGCGGATGCCCATGCTGGCATAGGCGGCGAGGATCGTCCCCGCGACCCCGGCCATGCCGACGGTCATGACGCAGAACAGCTGCGACGGGGCGAGGCCGGCAAGATAGGGGCGGATCACCAGCGGGCTCTCGCTTTGCCCGACGAAGATGTTCGACGCGGCGCAGAGGCTTTCGACCTTGCTGATGCCGGTCACTTTCTCCAGTCCGCCGCCGATCCAGCGAATGGCAAGCTGCATGATGCCGAGATAATAGAGGATGGCGATCAGCGCGGCGAAGAAGATGATCACCGGCAGCGCCGCGATGGCGAAGCTGGTGCCGCCGAGCTCGGGCCTGGCCAGCGGCCCGAAGATGAATTCGGTGCCGGCATGGGCATAGCCGAGCAGGCTGGAGACGCCGCTCGACACCGCCTGCAGCAGCCGGTTGCCCGGCGGGAAGTAGAGCACCAGCGCGGCGATCCCCGCCTGCAGCGCGAAAGCCGCGAGCACTACCCGCGGCCGGATCGCCTTGCGGTCGGAAGACAGGACGACGGCGATGGCCAGGATGAGGACGATGCCGAGCAGACTGTAGACGACATCCATCGGCGCTTGCTTCCCCACCTGCCCTGACTGCCGCATTGGTAATAGGACCGCGCCCGCGCGCCTAGTGCAAATCCTCGACAGCCGCGCTAGGGTCGGGCCATGCAGGAACAGGGTGCGGGCATTCCCCGGTCGCTATTCGTCTTCGCGCTGCTCTACGGCGGGCTGGTCGTGCTGGCCGGCGTGCTGGGGACCAAGCTCGCCTCGCTCGGCCATTGGCCGCTGCTTGGCGACCTTGCCGTGGAATCGGGGATCTTCGCTTTCCTGCTGCTCGTCATCCTGTCGAGCGCGACGGCCGAGCTGCACGGCCAGGCCGTGGCCAACCGGCTGGTGCGCTACGGCTTCATCCCGCTGGTGGTATCGATGCTGCTGCTGACCCTGGTCATCCGCGTCGTGCCGCCGGCGCCGTTCTGGCACGACCAGGACGCTTTCGCCCGCCTGCTCGGCCAGGGCGCGCGCATGCAGTTCGCCGGGCTCGTCTCCTACGGCGTCTCGCAGACGCTCAACGTCGCCATCTTCTCGCGGCTGAAGGGCAGCGGAAAGGGCCGGCTGGTGCTGCTGCGCGGCTGGGTGGCGAGCCTGCTGTCGCAGATCGTCGACACCGTCCTGTTCATCACGATCTCGTTCTACGGCGTCGCCGGCATGCAGCTCGGCCAGCTGATGGAGGGGCAGATCGTCTCGAAGCTGGTCCTGTCGACGATCATGGTCCCGCCGCTGATCGTCGGCTTCATCCGGCTGGGGCACTGGCTGGACCGCAACTGAGCGATTGCGCGAAAACGCTTCAAATCCCCGTCGCTGCGGCTTAAGCGGCGCAGCATGTCGACTCCGCACGAACCCGCCTCGCTCGCCAAGGCCGAGACTCTCGTCGAGGCGCTGCCCTACCTGCAGCGCTATGCCGGGCGCACTTTCGTCGTCAAGTACGGCGGCCACGCCATGGGCGACCCCGAACTGGCGCACGATTTCGCGCAGGACGTGGTGCTGCTGAAAGCGGTCGGCATCAACCCGGTGGTCGTCCACGGCGGCGGCCCGCAGATCGGCTCGATGCTCAAGAAGCTGGGCGTCGAATCGCGCTTCGTCGACGGCCTCAGAGTCACCGACAAGGCGACCGCGCAAGTCGCCGAGATGGTCCTGTCGGGCGCGATCAACAAGGAACTGGTCGGCTGGATCGCCGGCGCCGGCGGCAAGGCGATCGGCATTTCCGGCAAGGACGGCGGTCTCGTCATCGCCAGCAAGGTGACGCGGACCAGCAAGGATCCCGGCAGCAGCATCGAGCAGGTCGTCGACCTCGGCTTCGTCGGCGAGCCCGACAAGGTCGACACAACGATCATCGAGACGATCTCGGCCGCGGGCATGATTCCCGTCATCGCCCCCATCGCTCCCGGGGCAGACGGCGAGACCTACAACATCAACGCCGACACCATGGCCGGCGCGGTGGCGGCGGCACTGGGCGCGGCGCGCCTGTTCCTGCTGACCGACGTCGCCGGGGTGCTCGACAAGGGCGGCAACCTGCTCACCGACCTCACCCCCGCGGACATTGCCGGCCTGCAGCAGGACGGCACGATCTCGGGCGGCATGATTCCCAAGCTCGAGACCTGCATCCACGCGGTCGAGGCCGGCTGCGAGGCGGCGGTGGTGCTCGACGGCCGGGTGCCGCATGCCATGCTGCTCGAGATCTTCACCTCGCGCGGCGCGGGCACGCTGATCCGCAAGGGCTGAGCGCAGCGCCGATGCGCCGCCTCGCTCTCGCCGCGCTGGCTCTCCTCGCCGCCTGCGAGCGCGCTGCGGACGAGCGGCAGGCCGAGGAGACGGCGGTCCCCGCGGCGACCGAGCCGGCAAACGCGCCGCCGGCCCAGGTGCCCACGCCGGCGACGGCGCCCCTGGACCTGGCCGCGCTCGACGACCGCGAGGATCCCGACCGCCTCCTGCGCTTCTACGCCGCGGCGCTGCGGGCGAAGGACTGGTCCGCCGCCGCGCGCGCCTGGGGCGCGGCCAGCGGCGTCACCGCGGCGACGCTCAAGGCCGCCTACGACCGGCCCGAGCCGGCGCTGCTCGAAGTGGGCAAGGCCGAGGTCGAAGGCGCCGCCGGCTCGCTCTACTACGAAGTGCCTGTGGAACTGCGCTTCGGCGCCGAAGGCGCGCCCGAGCGCGGCACCCTGACGCTGCGCCGGGTGAACGACGTCCCCGGCGCCTCGCCCGAGGACCTGCGCTGGCACATCGAGCGCGCGGCGATCGGGGCCGGGGGGTGAGGTCCAGCCCGTCGTCCCGGGCTTGACCCAGGACCGCTGGCCTCGTCGATGCAACCTTCTGCCCAGTCGCCAGCGGTCCCGGATCGAACCCGGGACGACGAAGGGTGGCACTCCCCACCTGCTCCCCGGCGAAGGCCGGGGCTTCGGGAGGACGTTTGAACGAAAGGGCCACGACGACAAAAGGCCCCCAGAACGACAAGCCCCTCCTCCCTTGCCCCCCGCCCCCCGGCTCGGCTATCAGCACGCGATCCGTTCCCCACGAAAGGGCAGGCATTGCTGTTCCTCACGCTCTACGAAATCATCAGTTACCTGATCAACATCATCGTCATCGTCGTGATCGTGCAATTCGTGCTCAGCCTGCTCATCTCGTTCAACGTGGTGAACATGCACAACGATTTCGTCGCGGCGATCTGGCGGGCGGTGAACGCGATTCTCGAGCCGGTGCTGGGGCCGATCCGGCGGATCATGCCCAATACCGGCATGCTCGACCTTTCGCCGATGGTGCTGATCATCGGCCTGACCATCGTCCAGATCGTCCTCAAGAACCTGGCCTACGCAAGCATATGACCGACACCGTTTCCCGGGCCGCCGTGATCGACGGCAAGGCTTTCGCCGAAGGGCTGCGCGCCCGCGTCGCCACCCTGGCGGCGAGCTTCGAACAGGCCGCCGGGCGCAAGGCGGGGCTCGCCGTCGTGCTGGTGGGAGATGACCCGGCCAGCCAGGTCTACGTCCGTTCCAAGGGCAAGCAGACCGTCGCCTGCGGCATGGCCAGCTTCGAGCACAGGCTTCCGGCCGAGACCTCGCAGCAGGACCTGCTGGCGCTGGTCGAGCGGCTCAATGCCGATCCCGCGGTCGACGGCATCCTCGTCCAGCTGCCGCTGCCCGATCAGATCGACGAGCAGGCGGTGGTCGACCGCATCGATCCCAACAAGGACGTCGACGGGCTCACTCCGGTCAGCACCGGGCGGCTGGCTCTCGGCCTGCCCGGGCTCGTGCCCTGCACGCCGCTCGGCAGCCTGATGCTGCTCAAGGACCGGCTGGGCAGCCTGTCGGGCCTTGATGCCGTGGTGATCGGCCGCTCGATCCTCGTCGGCAAGCCGATGGCGCAGCTCCTGCTTTCCGAGAACTGCACGGTGACGATCGCCCACAGCCGCACCCGGAACCTGCCCGAAGTGGTCCGGCGCGCCGACATCGTCGTCGCCGCGGTCGGCCGCCAGGAAATGGTCAAGGCCGACTGGGTGAAGCCCGGCGCGACCGTGATCGACGTCGGCATCAACCGCATTCCCGCGGCCGAGGAAGGCAAGACCCGGCTGGTCGGCGACGTCGACTATGCCGGCGTCTCGCAAGTCGCCGGCGCGATCACGCCGGTGCCGGGCGGGGTCGGGCCGATGACGATCGCCGTGCTGCTGCGCAACACCATCGTCGCCGCGCACCGCAACGCCGGCATGCCCCTGGCCGAGGGGACGATTTGACCCGTCTGCTCCTGCCGGCCCTGGCGGCCTTGGCGCTTGCGGGGACGGCAGCGGCCCAGGACGGCCGGATGCCCGGCCGCGGCGGAAGCCCTACGCGAAACGCCTATGCCAATCCCAGCGCCGGCATCGCTGCCGACATCGCCCTGGCCCAGCTGTCCGCGGGCAAGAAGGGCTTCTGGCACGCATTGCGCCAGACCGCGGCCGACGACGCGGTGATGTTCGTGCCGGCTTTCGTGCTCGCCCGACCCTGGCTCGAGCAGCGCAAGGACATCGCCCCGCCGGTCAGGCTGCAGCCGTACCAGGCCTGGGCGAGCTGCGACGGCTCGCTGCTGGTGACCAGCGGGCTGAGGCAGGACGCCGGCGGCGACGGTCGCTACACCCACGTCTGGCGGCGCCAGCCGGACGGCGGCTACAAATGGGTGTTCGGCCACAGGCTGCCGCTCGCAGGCTTGTCCGCCGCGCCCGACATGATCGCGGGCAAGGTCGCCGAATGCCCGGCTCGCCGGCGCGATCCGGCCGCCGGCGCTTCGCCCGCCCCGCGCCGCAAGCAGCCGAAGCCGCCGCTGGTGCTCGATCCCTCGGGCCGGACCGGCAGTTCCGACGACGGTTCGCTGGCCTGGCAGGTCACGGTCAATCCCGGCGGCGGCTACCGGTTCACCGCCAGCATGCGGATCGACGGCGCGATGCAGGCCATTCGCGACGAGGCGGCGGGCAGCTAGCGCCTGACCGTCGGGCCCTCCCGGTCCGGTCGCTACTGCAGGGTCACCCGGTTGTCGTCTTCGTCGCCGCTGCGCTTGCCGAAGAACTGCATCAGCTGCACCAGCAGCTCGCAGCGCGCTCCCACGCCCGACGCCTCGAGCAGCGCCTGCTTGGCGGCCGGATCGAACGGCGCGATCTGCGAGACGCCGTTGATCAGCGAAACGTCGTCGAGCCGCGCCACCGATTCCCAGTCGACGCGATAGCCCTGCGCCTCGGCGAAGCGGCGCGCCTCGCGCTCGAAGCTGGCGCGCTCGATGGGCGAGAGCGCCTCGTCCTGCGGTTCCTCGAGCAGTTCCGCCTCGACCTGGCGGAACGGAGTGGTGACGTCGAGCTCGCGCAGGATGCGGAACCGCGCCTCGCCCTGGAGGATGATGTTGAACCGCCCGTCGTCGAGCGCCTCGACTTCGCCGATCCGGCCGAGGCAGCCGATCTCGAACAGCGGCGCGCCTTCGTTGCTGCGCTGCGGCTGGATCATGCCGATGCGGCGATCGCGCGCCAGGGCGTCGCTGACCATGGCGCGATAGCGCGGCTCGAAGATGTGCAGCGGCAGCTGCAGGTCCGGATAGAGGACCGCGCCGGGCAGGGGAAAGATCGATATGCGGGTCATCCTGCCGGGCCCGCCTCAGCCGAACAGGATCGTCGACAGGCGCCGGCGCGTCGCCGCCACCCAGGGATCCTCCAGCCCGATCACCTCGAACATCTGCAGCAGCTTGGCGCGCGCCGCGCCGTCCTGCCACTCGCGATCGGCGGCGATCATCTTCAGCAGCGTCTCGGCAGCGGCATCGCGCTCGCCCGCGGCGAAGGCGGCGTTGGCGAAAGCGATCTGGGCGTCCATGTCGGCGGGATCGGCGGCTGCCGCGCTGCGCAGCGCGGCGAGCTCGCCTTCGTCGGGCCGGTCCTTGGCCAGCGCGACCGCGGCCCGCGCGCGCTCGATCCGGGGATCGTCGGCGAGCGGCGGGGCGAGTTCGGCAAGCAGGCTTTCCGCTTCATCGACCCGTCCGGCCAGGGCGAGGGCCCGCACCAGTCCCGAAATCGCCTGCGCGTCTTCGGGCGCCATGTCGACGATCTGCGCGAAGATGCCGGCGGCACGCTCGCCGTCGCCATCGGCCAGGACCTCCTCGCCCATCGCCAGCAGGGGCGCGATATCGGCCTGGGGAGCACCGCCGGCCTGGATCGGCAGCTTGGCGAGCAGCTGGTCGAGCACCGCCTTCAGCTGCGATTCGCTGCGCGCATTGGTGAGATCGGCGACCGGCTGTCCCTGGAACAGGGCATAGACCGTCGGGATCGAGCGCACCTGGAACTGGGAGGCGATGAACTGTTCCTCGTCGACGTTGACCTTGGCGAGGACCACGCCCTTGTCGGCATAGTCGGCGGCCACTTTCTCGAGGACCGGCGACAGCGCCTTGCAGGGCCCGCACCATTCGGCCCAGAAATCGAGGATGACGAGCTGCGTCATCGACGGCTCGGCGACATTCTTGCGGAAGCGGTCGACCGCTTTCTGCTCGTCGAGGTTGAGGCCGAGGCTTGCCAAGGAATGCTCCATCCGCTGTTGCAATGTTGATCGCCCAATTTGGGGCTTTCGCCGGATTTGTGAAGGGCGAAAGCGCAGGTGCCGGTGCGGGGGGAAGATTGCAGCGAGATTGCTGCACTTTCCCCCTTGCAGGGTGCCAAAGCCGATGCTAACCGCGCGCCTCCACTCCGCCCGAGGCGACGTCCCCGGGCCGCAAACGTCAGAGCGGGCGTAGCTCAGGGGTAGAGCACAACCTTGCCAAGGTTGGGGTCGAGGGTTCGAATCCCTTCGCCCGCTCCAGTTTTCCAAGAAAAATCAATTGCCTATGCGTTCGCCCTAGGGGCGAGTTCGTCTCGGAATTTATTGGTGTCCACCTGGTGTCCACCAATCTGGAGCCGTGGACACCTATCGTAGCTCCCATTCCTTCGTTTCAGCTTCAGCAGCCGAAATCGTTTCTATAAGAATCGACGTGCTGGAGGAGAAAGCCTTCCCCTACCGGGAGCCTGTAAGTCTCCCGCTACCCCTTCTGCGGGGATACCCCGCAACGCCCCGGTCGGCGCCTTCGCGCCGATGCGTAAATCCGCGATAGCGGATTTGCAGCTTCCTTGAG
>CAUJJI010000024.1 GCA_963205265.1 Pseudomonadota bacterium | reverse complement strand
CCATGGAATTGTCGCTCATACGGACTGCGCCGATTCGTAGCGGCGCAGCACCCAGGTACTGGTGTCGACATTCTCATGGTCGAGCATGTCAACGGGCTGCCCCATCACTTCGTCCCAGTCTTTCGCCAGCGATTCAATCGTGATGCCGGGATCACGGATCCCCTTGGTTGCGGCGATGTAGATTCGCCGCACTTCGCCGCCCACGGAATCGAACGTCTCGCCAGTAACCGGGCAAGCCTCATGGGCGAGGAAAGCCACGACCGGCGATGTCTTCTCGGGCGGCAAGTTGTCTCGCGCGAATTGATAGATCGAGGAGGACTCTTCGTGCTGCGACGCCACCATCCGCGTGAACGCGCCCGGATGGACCGTGTTGGCCTTGATGCCGAACTGCTCGCCCTCCAGGGCGATGCCCCGGGTCAAGGAGAAGACTCCGCCCTTGGTCGTGCCGTAGACGGACATCGGAGCCATGCCGCCGAACGACCCGGAACCGATGTTCACGATCCTCCCATAGCCGGCTGCGCGCATGTGGGGCCACACCGCGCGAACCATCCAGATCTGGCCCAGCAGATTGACCTCGATGTGCTGGCGCACGTGCGCCGAACTCATCTCGTAGATCGGGCTCGCCACTGACACCGCAGCGTTGTTCACGAGTATGTCGATGCCGCCGAACGCATCGAGCGCGACCTGCACGATCGCTTTTGCGCCCTCCTCGCTGGCAACCGAATGGGTGCTGGCCACCGCCTTGCCGCCCGCCGCAATGATTTCCCGGGCCACCTTTTCGGCCGAGGAGCTGTCGTCGTAATTCGCGACGCCCGGGTGACCCACGTCGTTGACCACGACGTTGGCGCCACGCTCCGCCAGCAGCATCGCATGACACCGGCCCATGCCGGGATTGCCTCCCGCGCCGGTGACAATCGCGGTACGGCCATCAAATCGCATCTTGTTCATCGGCGCTTCCTAGTATCGGTCAATGGGTCACTTCGGCAAGAGCCGGAGCTGGGTCGAATTCGATCGGAAGGCCGCGGATGCCCCAGACGCCAGGGAATGGGCGCCATTGCCAAGGCCCGGCGATGCGCGGATTGCGGATCCGCTGCGCGATCAGATGAAGACCTTCCTCGATCTGGGCCTTGGCGACAAACTGCCCCAGGCAGATGTGCGGACCGGCGCCGAAGGCCATATGGGGATTCCCTTCGGGACGGTCCGGATTGAACACGTCGGGATCGGGGACCGCGGTCCCATCGCGCCCCAGAATGCTCCACGGCATCATGATGACGGTCCCTACAGGGAATTCGACGTCGCGGAAGGTGAAGTGCTGATCGACGTGGCGCATCGATGAGCCCGGGCTATGCCAGCGCATGGTCTCGTTCATCACCCGGCGGCAATAGGCCGGGTCCTCGGCGCAGCGGGCATAGACCTCAGGCCAATCGACCAGGGTCTTCATCATCATCGTAAGGACGTTCTTGGAGGTGTCGTATCCCGCCCCGAACAGGAAGATGAGGAGGCTGAACAACTCCTCGTCGTCCATCTTTCCTTCGGCGGTGACCCGCAACAGGTCGTCCAGCAGGTCCTGACCTTCCGTCCGCGGATTGGCCTGGCGCTCGGCGACAAGGTCGCGAACGAAGTCGTCGAGGATACGGACACTGTCGTTGAGCAGCGGCAGCAGCGAACGATCCATGCTGAAGGCCAGCCCGAGCGCCTCGAGCGAGTCCCTGAGGCGCGGGATGACGTCGGTCGATGCACCCAGCAGCTTGCACATCACGGAAATCGGGAAGAACGAGATGAACTCTTCGAAGTCGAATTTCCCGCGCGGGGTCCACTCGTCAAGCAGCTCGGCAATGGTTTGGCGCATCATGGGCCGATGAGCCTTGAGCTTGCCGGGAGTGAAGAACGACGAGATTGCGTTGCGCAGCCGCTTGTGCGTCTCGCCTGTCTGGCTTTCGATGTTGTCGGCGATGAACTTGCCCCATAGCGTGCCCTGAGCGCCCATATGGTCGGCGATCTCGGTCAGCCCCATACGCAGTTTGTCTTCGTGGACAATCAGCTCCCGCGCCGCCCGGTATTGGGTGACGATGTAGCCGAACGAGGTCTTCGCCAGCCATGGGTGCACAGCGCGCGCCGCGTCCATCTGCACGAAGGGGTCATTGGCGAAGTCCTGCTGTTCGACGCCCAGGTAGTGCAGGTCGAGTTCGCTTAATTGCAGCATGGTGACAGCTCCTTCAGCCCATGTATCGTCCGGCATTGGCGTGCAGCGAAATGCCCGTCACCGGCTTGGACATGTCGGAAAGCAGGTAAAGCACGCTGCCGACGTAGTCTTCAGGCGTGGTTTGCTGGCGCAGGGGGCTGAGCGCGGTGATCTTGGCGACTTCCTGATCGCGAGTGGTGCCGTTGCGCTTCGCCATGTCGTCCAGCGTGATGTAAAGGCTGTCGTTGAAGATGACGCCGGCATGAAGGCTGTTCACCCGGATATTGTCCGGCCCGAACTCGGTGGCGAGCGACCGCGTCGCAGCCCCCAGCGCCGCTTTCGATGCGGTGTAGGACAAGGTGCGCGGCCACGGGTTGTGAGTGTTCAGCGAATTGATGATGACGACGTTGCCGCCGCCCTGCCGCTGCATCTGCTCGATGGTCGGCTTGACTACCTGCATCGTTCCGAAGAAGTTGGTATCCATCACGGGACGCCAGTTGGCCAGGTCGCTGGGGCAATCGGTGATCAGGGTGTTGTCGTGGTGCTGATAGGCGACGCAGACCAGGCCATCGACTCGGCCGAATGTCTCGACCGCTTTGGCCACCAGGTGTTCGCAATCCTTGGCATCGAGCATGTCGGTGACCACCGAAACGGACGTACCGCTGCGCGCGGCGATCTCGTCCGCGACCTCCGCCATCTTGTCTTCACTGCGCGCCGCCAGGACGACTTTCGCCCCCTCGTCTGCGCATGCCAGCGCCGTTGCGCGGCCCAGGGCCGGGCCGACGCCGACGACAATTACAATCCGGTCTTGCAGCAGCTTGCGCATCTTTTTCCCTCACCCTCTCGATCGGTCCACGGCCCGGCTTCGGAACGTTCCTACACCCGGTCACCGCTCTCAACTTGAACCTAGCTGCTGCGATACCTGACCTTCGAGGAACGGGTCTCCAGCGTCCGGGCGTTGCTGATCGCCGGCAACGACACGACCGCAGCCACGATCGCCAACGAAGTCCTCCAGGCGGCCGATGACGAGCCTCTGCTCAACCGGCTGGTCGAGGAAGTCCTGCGGGTCGAGCCACACGCCCACGGCCTGTTCCGCACCGCGATGCGGGATGTTGAATTGAGCGTAACTGTCATCCCGACCGGGTCGCAGGTATGTATCATGTTCGCATCGGCCAATGACGACGAAAGCGAGTTTCCCTATCCGCGCAAGATCGATCTCGCCCGGCCGAATGCCGGTCGGCATCTCGCATTCGGCGCCGGCACGCATCGCTGCATCGGCGCAGCGCTGTCTCGCATGGAACTCAAAATCGCGGCCACTGAAATCGTCAAGCGGCTGGGCAACATCGAGCTCGCGATACCCGTCGAGGAGGTGTCCTACCTACCCAACGTGGCGATGCAAACGATCGAGCGCCTGCCGCTGACCTTTTCGCGACGAACGACTGCGAGCTGACTGGACTAAGACGCCTTCCATCCCCTAACATCGTTGTGGGAGAGCAGAGTCACCAGATCATGGCGGCCGATATATTCGTCAATCCTGAGATCAGGCATGCGATCCTGGTCGAGCCGACCCGGATCGTCGGCCGCACCCTGCAATCGGCTCTGATCAACATCGAGGCCGAGCGCCCCATCAGCCGGCTGCTGGGCGGCTACGTCATCTATTTTTCGGTCGACCTGCCCTTCGCGGTCGACCGCGGCGCCGGGTGGGAGTGCGATCACAAGTTGGTCGTCATTCGCCCCTATCAGTCCCACCGGCTCGTCCGGTGCGAAGGCCTGCGAACGATCCTGATCGAACCGGAATCGGTTTGCCCCCAAGCAATGGAAGACGCGCACTGGTGCACGGGAACGGATGTCCATCGCGCCTGGGTGAAACGCATCGAAGCGGCCTTCAACGAATGGGAGACATTGGGCATGGTTCCAGACCGCTCGATCGATCAAATGATCTTCGGCGAGAACCTGCCGTCCCGCCCACTCGACCCGCGGATCGCCCGGGTGATCGAGCAGATCTCCCACTGCCCGTCCGACCCGGAATCGCATGTCCTTGCACTGGCCGGGCGGGCGGGTTTTTCAGCCTCACGGCTGAGCCATCTTTTCCGCAGCCAGCTCGACATCCCGATCCGCAGTTTTCGGGCGTGGAAGCGGGCCCGCAACTCTATCGTCCTGACCGTCAACGAACCCGTTCTGCTCAATGCGGCGCTGGACGCAGGCTATGCCGACGAACCGCACTATAGCCGCTCGATGCGCAAGTACTTCGGCCAGCACGCGCATGTCATGCAGCGGCACTGGCGCCATGCCATGACCTTCCGCGCGCCCGAGCCGCAGTGGGCCTGACGGTTTTGCCGGCAGCAGCTAGATACAAGTCTGGGGCGGCGAGCGCGCTAAACTACAGGCAACTTCGACCTGATCGAATCTCTGCAGGGAGGGCCCAGATGGGCATTCACGTGATTACCGGATACGGCCCGAACGGCCGTTCGACCGTCATCTCCACCGAAGAAAAGGCCAGCTTCGCCGCCGTCGGCTTCGGTGAACTCACCGATGATTCCGAAATCCAGAGCGAAGCGAACACGGCCAGGCCGTCGATCGCCAAACTCTACGAGAATGACCAGCCGGGGGTACTGCCCCGTCCGGCCTCGGGGCACCTGCTGCCGATCCCGACACCTCCCAATGGCGCGCTGTGGCTGGAAATGAAGTTCGACGGCTTTTACGAGACCGAATTCCACCGCACCGACAGCATCGACTTCCATTACATCGTCGGCGGCGAGGTCGAACTGATTCTAGAGGATGGCAGCGTCACGCTGCGGGCGGGGGACACCGTCATGCTTCCGGGCGTGGTCCATCGCTGGCTGAGCCCCAAGTCCTGGCACTCCAACCTGTTCGTGATCGGGCTGACCCCGGCCTGACGGCCTCAGGCCGGCCAGTCGAGCCAGCGCCGCATACTCCGGGTCGAGCCGCTTGATGCGGAGCAGCCACGAGAATCGTTCCGGCTTCAATATGGCGGCGAGCTGGGCGGTCGGCCCGATGGGCCTGAAGCCGCCACCGGCCAACGGATAGTGCGGCTGCTGCTGCAGTCCCCACATCCATTCCTCGTCCACCAGTACGGCACTGATGCCAAGGGCGTCCATCGAGGCCTCGACCGCGTCGATGCCGCCGGGTCCGATGTGAATCTGGGCATCGACGATATCCATCGCTGCGTTCCCGGGGCCCATTAGCGCGGCAGGGCGTAGGCCATGATGGCCATCGCGTCCGGACCGGGGATGCCGTAGTGCCCGCCCGCCGCGATGACCACGTACTGACGCCCGGTCTTCGGAGAGACGTAGCTCATCGGCGTCGCCACGCCGACGGCAGGCAACGGCGCCTGCCACAGCTCGCGCCCGGATGCGATGTCGAGCGCCCGCAGTACCCGATCCTGGGCCGCGGCGATGAATACCAGCCCTCCAGCGGTGGAGATGGAGCCGCCCATGTTCGGGACTCCCATGCGGATCGGCAACAGCGTGGGAATGCCCAGCGGGCCGGACTTCGCGGATGTGCCAAGGCTCTTGCTCCACACCAGCTTGCGTGTCTTGAGGTCGAAGGCGCTGATCGTGCCGTAAGGTGGACGCTGACACGGTACGCCAAGCGGTGACATGAAGGTCGACTGCGCGAAGACATAGGGCGTGCCGGCCTGCTCGAACATCGCGGTTCCCTCGGCGCCACCGCCCGGCCCCTTGGGCGCCTGGGCGCGGGGGATCAGGCGGCCGAGGTTGGAAAACCGCAGGGCGTTCACCACCATCAGGCCGCGCTCCCGGTCGATGGTCACGCTGCCCCAATTGATCCCGCCCGCGGTGCCGGGGTACATGATCGTGTCGCGAGTTCCGACCGGGGTGAACGGCCCTTCGTACTTCGCCTTGCGAAAGGTGATGCGGCACAACATTTGGTCAAGCGGAGTGATGCCCCACATGTCCCTTTCGGTTAGCCTTGGGCCGCCGAGCGAGGGGAAGCCGGTGGTGAACGGCTGGGTAGGCGAAGTACGTTCGCCGGGAACACCTCCCTGCGGGACCGGCTTTTCGATTACCCGGTCGATCGGCTGCCCGGTGCGGCGATCGAGAACAAAAATCTGACCAAGCTTGGTCGGAACCAGCAGAGCCGGGGTCGCACCGCCCGGCCCGGGTAGGTCTACGGATACCGGTTGCGCTGCGAGGTCGTAATCCCACAGGTCGTGGTGGACGGTCTGGAAGCTCCAGCGCAGCCGACCGGTCGCGACATCGAGTGCGACGACGGAGGTGGTGAACCGATCCATCGCGGGCGATCGCATGCCGCCGTAATAGTCCGGCGGGCTGTTCCCGGTAGGAATAAAGACCAAGCCCAGCGCCTCGTCGCCTCCCAGCGCGCCCCAGGCATTGGGCGTGGCCCGGCTATAGGTCTCGCCGGGGCCCAGGGGTTGGTCGGGCCGCAAGGCATCCCAGGCCCACCTGAGGGCACCGGTCTCGGCATCGTAGCCCCGGATCACACCGGATGGACCGTCCATCGAGGCGAGGTCCGAGACGGTCTGGCCGACCACCGCCACGCCGTTGATGATCGCTGCCGGAGAGGACGGCATGGCCAGCACGGCGTGGCGTGAACCCGGGAGGTTCAACCCGGCGTGCAAATCGACCGAGCCACCGTCCCCGAACGAGGGACAAAGTCGGCCCGTGTCGGCGTCGATCGCGCGCAGAAAGCCGTCTGGCGTCGCGACGACTATGCGCCTGGGGCAGTCCTTCCCCGGGCTGGGTGACGCAAAGTAAGAGACCCCCCGGCATTTCCCCCCGAACACCTTGGTGAAATCGACCTTGGCGTAGCCTGGCATCGTATAGCGCCAGATCTGCTTGCCGGTATCCTGGTCGAGCGCGACGACGATCCCAGGCTGGAGGCAGGCGTAAAGCCGTCCGTCGACCGCCAGCGGCGTGACTTCGAAACTCCGATAGAGCTGGGCCGGCACGTCGGAATCGAACCGCCAGGCCAATTCGAGTCGAGCCACATTGCCGGCATTGATTTGGGCCGCATCGACGTGCCGCGTCCCGGCAACCGACTGACCCCAATGACGCCATTCCACAGGAGTTGTGCCCGCAATCGATGCCGGCACGGGACGAGCAGCCGGCGCCTCGCCATTTTCGCTAACCGCCAGTCCGCCGGCCAAAGCGATCACGGCGACGATGGCCAACGCCGGGCCGGCTGTCCACCAGCGGCTGAAGGTCCGGGACAGTCGCCCGGCAGGCAGCGCGAGCAGCAGGAAGCCGAGCACTGCAGGACCCAGTGCGCGCGGCGCCAGGCCCCATCCATCGAGGCCGACTTCCCACAGGCTCCAAGCCAGGGTTCCGGCCAACAGCACGCCGAAGATGACGAACACGGCGCGGCTGTGACGGAGCAGTGAGACCGCAGCGCTGCAAACCGCGATTCCCGCGACGAGGTAGTAGGCGCTGCCGCCAGCGAGCAATAGGTTCAGGCCTCCAGCCACCAATGCAAGGCCGACCAGCCCCTGCAGGAGAACGAACAACCAGATCACAACCCGAGCCATTCTTGCCCCTTCCTGGACGCGTGCTAGCCGATGCCGCGCAAGGGGCGAAAGAAAGCGCGAACCTCCTCCGCCAGCAGGTCGGGTTGTTCGGAAAAGCTGAAGTGACCACCGCGCGGCAGGACAGTCCACCGCTGCAGGTTGGTCCCGCGCTCGGCGAAGGCGCGCGGCACCAGCATCAGTTCCTTGGGGGCAACGGCGTATCCTGCCGGAACCTCAATCGCCGGCATCCGGTCGTGCAGCGCCTTGAACGGGAGTCCGCCCGCCTTGGCGTGCTCCCAGTAGCTGCGCATGGAAGTTCCGATCGTGCGGGTCAGCCAGTAAATCGAGGCCAGAGTGCACAGGAAATCCCGGTCGTGGATGGACAGGAGATCGCCGCCGCAATCGCTCCAGTCCCGACGCCGCGCCCAGATCCACGCAGCGGTTCCCACCGGCGAGTCCACCAGGGCATAGGCCACCGTCTGCGGATCGATGCTCTGTACCGTGAAATGGCTTACCGCTGTCGACGCGCCCTCCGCCCGGCGCTGGACCATCCACTGTTCGTCCGCAGCGAATGTCTCGGTCGTCACGTCGATCAGATCGAGCCCTGGATAATAGGGGATGGTCCCCAGCACACCGATGACCTCCTGGGGCAAGGAGTGCGCCATCATGCCGCTGATGGCCGCGCCCCAGTCGCCGCCGCTGACCGCATAGCGCGAGTAGCCCAGCACAACGGTCATCAGTTTCGAGAACAGTTCGACATGCCGCGGAACGTCGATCCCCGGGGTGGTCAGCGGCATGGAAAACCCGAACCCCGGCAACGACGGGATGATCAGATCGAACGAGTCAGCGTCCGCGAAGCCGTGGGCGGCCGGATCGGTCAACGGGCCGACGAGCTTCTGGAAATCCATGAAGGTCCAGGGCCAGCCGTGGATCAGCAGCAGCGGCATCGGGTTGGCCCCTTTGCCGCGCATATGGGCAAAGTGGAGGGGAACGCCGTCGATCCAGACCTTGAACTGCGGCAGCCGGTTGATCTCGCGTTCCTGCGCACGCCAGTCGTACTCGTCGAGCCAATAGGCAACCATGCCCTCCAGCCAGCCGCGCTCGACACCGTAGCGCCAGTCCTCGTTCGCGTAGTCGTCGGCCCATCGGGTCGCGCGCAGGCGCGCGCGAAGATCGTTCAATTCCTCTTCCGGAACCGAGACCGTGAACGGCTGAACTTCCATTCGGGTTTGCTCCTGCGCGCGGTCCCCAGGCCTAGGCGATGATCGGGAAGTCTTCGTCCGGGAAAGCGCCGTAGGGCGTCATATCATGCGCCGCCGGATTGAAGGCCTCCGGCGGGGCCCCGTTCCAGCGCGCGTCGGCCGGTTGCGGCAGGACCAGATAGGCCCAGCGCGGCCGGTCGAGCAAATTGGCGCCAGCGCCGTGCACCGTCAGATGCGTGTGGACGGTGATGTCGCCCAGCTCGTATTCGATCTGGGGGCTTTCCTCGCAATCCCGCAACTCGGGGTAGACATCGCGAATGTCCTTGCCTTCGTAGCTGCTGTAATTGCCTAGGACGCCCAACTTGTGCGAGCCGTTCAGGAACGACATGGTCCCCGCCTCGGGTCCATAGGGTTCGAGCGGGATCCAGAAAGTCATTCCGCCCGACCGGTCCACCGCGAAGGTGATGTAGTCCTGGTGGAAACTAGTGGGGCCGTTTCCGGCGTTGCGGGTCTTTTTGGCCGCGGGAAGCTTGGGCGCGAAGAAATCGTTGAACAGCCGCACACCAGGATTGGACTTGCGGTCCATCAGGGCCTTAGCCGCGGCGCCGATCCCTTCGAACACCGGCCTGATCCGCGGGTCGTTGTATCCGCTCGCAGCGAATGCATTGAAATAAGGCTGATCGATCCCGTAGGGCGGGTTGCTGTCACCGTCCTCGCCCATTAGCTCCTTGGCCTTGATAAGCATCGAGGTGATCATGTCGGGGGAGATGAACTTCTTGAGTTGGACCCAGCCCTTCTCCTTGTAGTGCGCCACTTCCTGAGGAGTAATCGCGCGGCAAGGGGTCAACTGGGCGGCTCGGTCATCGATCGCGGTGGTAGTCATGATCGTTCCTCCTTTGGGAATGGCTCAACCCGTTACGCTTCAGGTGCGGAAAATCCAGATGATCCGGGCGCGCCCTGGCCCTTCGGCGAGGAATCATGCGCACCCATGAGTGCAGCTAGGCCGCTCCGGTCGTCTGGCGCCGGGTAAAGGTGAGCGGTAGGCGCTCGAAAGTCTGGCTGGCGAGGGTAGGCAGGAACGTGAGCTCGCTCTGCGGCACGGTCAGCCTGATGTTGTCGAACCGCCGGATGAACTCCCGAGCGACGAGCTTGATCTCCATCCGAGCCAGAGCCATTCCAACGCACTTGTGGATGCCCGAGCCGAAGGTGACATTAGCTCCGACGTTAGGGCGTTCAATGTCCAGTCGCCGGGGGTCTTCGAACTTGGCATCGTCGTCGTTGGCGGAAGCATAGAGTACGCAGAGCTGCGATCCGGCCGGGACCAGCGTCCCCGACAGCTCCACGTCCTTCATCGCAGTGCGGAACAGTCCGTGGACCGGCGGGTAGAGCCGCAGGACCTCCTCCACGAAGCGGTTCATCACGCGGTCGTTGTCGACCTCGGGGTAAAGCCCGTCAGCCAGGCCCGGCCGCGTAGCCAGCACGAAAAGCACGTTGGCGATGGCGGCCGCGGTGGTGTCGTTCCCGGCGATCAGAAAGCCGCGGATGGTTGCGATCTGTTCCTGGCGGGACAGCGAGGGATTATCGTCATCGGCTAGCCTAGCATGTACGATGTCCGAGATCATATCCTCGCGCGGGTTGGCCTGGCGATCGTCGATATAGCGGATGATGAAATTCTGGAGCTCGCACATCACGCGCGCATTCTCCAGCATCGCGTCACGCGTCTGCATCCGGCCGATCTGGTCGAGCACGGCCTTGGTCCAGATGTTGACCTTGTCCGAGCCGACCTCGTCCCAGTCGAACCCCAGCTGCTCGCAGATGATGCGGGCAGTCAGCGGTCCGCCGATGTCGCGCTTGCCGTCGCCGCTGCCACGCTCCGCGAGCGGCTCGAGCAGATCGACGACGTTCGGGCGGATGCGCGGCTCCAGCGTCTTCACACGGTGCGCCGTGAACGCCTTTTCGATCAACCGGCGCAAGCGGGTATGGGCCGGCGGATCGATTGCCAGGTCGCGGATGAAGCCGCCACCGTCGCGATCCAGGATTGCGGCGAATTCCTCGATGAACCCGTTGCCGTAGCGGTCCTGGTAGCCATGCTCGAGCGAGAACGTGTCGTTATCACCGAGGACCTGGACGGCATCGGCGTAACGAGTGACCAGATAGAGGTCGAGGCCGGGATCGTAATATACCGGATCCCGCTCCCGGAGCGCCCGATAGAATGGAAACGGATTATTGCGGATGACGGGATCGAGGCGGGTCTCGCCGCCCTTGAGGTCCATCACTTCGTATTCGACCGGTTCGGCCACTAGAGTACCGTGACTCGTCATTTGCCTCTTCCAAGCCGGTATCGCGTCGGGCGCGTTCCCGGCGGCTATGCATTCCGTTGAACGCCGTGTTCGCACAGTCCGCTCCCGCACTGTAGTGAGAACTTGCGAATGTTTGGAGCGCCAGGTCCAACTGTTCCAAAGAGGGGTCGACACATCCCCGCCGAAATCCAAACTAGGCCTCCTCCAGCTGCAGTTTGGTCGAATTGAAGATCCAGCTCATCATCGCGAAAGTGCCGATGGTGAACAGCAGCTCGAGCATCTGCGCGTGATCGAAAACTTCGGCCAGGCCATTCCAGGTCGTGTCGTCGATCGTTTGTCCGGCAAACATCTGATCGGTGGCGCGCAGGACCAGTCGGTCGAAGGGCTGCCAGAGCGGGGCGTCCGGGCCTTGCCTGGCGGCAGCGATCTCCGCTTCCGACATGCCGATCGACCGGGCTATCGTAACGTGCTGACGCCATTCATATTCCTGGCGATAAAGCCATGCCTGCCGCAGCACGATGATCTCGCGCACCCGCTCCGGGATCAGCGGATGGCGCAGCAGCTGGTGCTCATAGGTGAGGAAGCGCGACACCAACGAAGGATGGTGGACCAGCGTCTTCATGATGTTGAATTGCGATCCGCGCTCGCGCGCTTCCTCGCCCTCGAAGATCGTGAAAATCTCGCGCACCTCGGGCGTCCAGCGGTCTTCCGGCAGGGGAGGAATGCGTGGAGCGGAACGCACGGGCGCGCCGTTGAGGCTGTCATTCGGATGGCTCATGCCGCGGCCATCCCGGCCAGCACCGCCTTGGAGCAGGCGACAGCGTTGCGCAGGTGCTGGATTGCCGAAACGCCATCTGCCCTGAGGTTGGCTGACGGCACCTCGATTTCGATCGGCGCGTTGGCGGGCAGTGCATTGAGGATCGCGGCCAAGGGGAAATTGCCCTTCCCCGGCAGCTCGCGATTGTGGGCCTCCGAGATGTATGATTCCGCCGCGTGCTGGCCGTGACCATCGCAGATTTGGCCGTTGCTGAAGTACCGCGATCCCAGCTGGACTGCATCGTCCGCCGACGCGCCGCTGCGCACAAGATGCAAGCAGTCCAGACCGATCGCGAAGTCCGCCCGTCCGACCTGATCGACGAACCAAGCCGCCTTTTCCAGCGAGGGGCAGCCGCGCGTCATCGGGGTGAATTCGACACCCAGGCTCAGGCCTTGCGCGGCGGCCAGTTCACATAGGCGGCCGATCGAATCCACAGCCCTGGCTTCGTCGGTGTCGTGAATATGCGTCACCGCACGCACGCCGCCCAGTTCGCCGCCCAGGGCAAGCCCGGCGCGATAGTCCGCTACGTCGACATCGGCCAAGATCGGGAAGTATTCGACGCCGTTGACGCGGACCCCGTTGTCGGCGAACGCCGCCCGCATTTCGCGCAGCATAAGCGCGCTGATCGTGGGGAAATCCAGTCGGGCCGACTGTCCCGGCAGGATGGCGTCGGGGCAGTTCGTGAACACGCTGATCTGATCGCAACCCGCTTCCGCGGCCATGCGGGCAAATTCCGGTGGCGGCACGTCCATCGCAGTGATCTGGTGCAGAACCAGCGGCCTTCCATCAGCCATTTCGACCTCCTCCCCTTGCATCTCCGAGTCCGAGCGCGGCTATGGCCAGCAACGCGCTGGAGCTAGCATGCTATCCCCGCGGGTGGCGAAAACATGTTTGGAACCGCCTGCGCCCACGATCCATTCTTGGCCAGGGCGAGCTAGTGCATTCCTCCTACCCCGCTGCCACCCATATGTCGGAACACAGCTCCCCGGACATTCCGGGAGCTTGCTGGAAGGTGCAGAACACATGACAGGGAACGTCCGCGTCGCGCCGGTGGAACCGGAGAACTTCACACCTGAACAAGCCGATCTGGTCGGTGACTGGAAACACCTCGTATTCTCGCGGGTGATCGTCAACAGCCCCAGGATGTACCGCACGTTCCTGCCGCACATCGAAGCGGTCATCGCCAAGACCAGCCTGCCCCCGCGCGATCGCCAGCTCATCGTCCTGCGCATGCTGGTGTTGTGCGACGACACTTACGAGCGGACTCACCACATCACCATCTCGCGCAATGCCGGGATCAGCGAGGAAGAGATCGCAGCCTTCCAGTCCGGTACCGGCTCGGTGCTGTCGGACTTTGACAAGACCCTGATCAAGGCGACCGACCAGCTGAAGAGCGACCAGTTCATCGATGATGCCACCTGGGCGGCGCTGGCCCAGCGATACTCGATCGAGCAGTTGATGGACGTCGTGTTCGTCGCCGGCTGTTACCAGACGATGGCAATGCTGACCAAGAACTTCGGTATGGAGCTGGAACCGTCAGACGGGGAGTTCCAGGACATCAACAAGCTTCGCGCCTACACCTGACGGGAGGCGCCACCATGCCGAACGGTGCCCAACGCCCTTCGCCCGAGCAGATCATTCTCTACGAGAAGGACGCCGCGACGAAAATCGCCACGATCACGATCAATCGTCCCGACAAGCACAACGCGATCACGATCGGTGCGAGACATCGTTTTTCCGACCTTATCCACCGCGCCAACGTCGATGACGAGGTCAAGGTCCTGGTCATCCGTGGCGCGGGCGATCACCTGGGCACCGGCGATGACCTGCCGGAAATGGCCGACCTGTTCTCCGACAATGACGTTTCATGGTTGCATGACTTCCGGATCGGCGACGACGAAGGCGTGAAATACCCCCCAAAAGGCTCATACCGGCATCTCGGCGCAGTGACCCAGCTCTACGCGCGTTCGGGCGAAGGTATGCGCGACCTGCAGGACTTTAAGAAGATCAGCATCGTCGAAGCCAAGGGCTATTGCTACGGGTGGCAGTTCTACCTCGCCGGCGACGCGGACATTGTCATCGCGTCGGAGGAGGCGCTGTTTGGCCACGCTGCGTTCCGCTATGCCGGCTGGGCGGCACGGATGTGGCAATGGGCGCTGACCATGGGGCTGCGCAACTTCCAGGAAATGGTTTTTACAGGCCGGCCGTTCACGGCGCAGGAGATGAAGGACTGCCAGTTCGTCAACCGCGTCGTGCCGCGCGCGCAGCTCGAGGCCGAGACCATGAAATACGCGCTCGCCTGCGCCCGCAATCGCCCGACCGACACCATCGTCATGCAAAAGACCTTCTTCGAGGTGCTGAAGCAGCAGCAGGGTGAATATATGGGCTCGGTGCTGTCCGGCTGGCTGGAATCGATGCTGCCGGCGGTAATGGATGAAGGCGGCATCGAGGTCGGCGAGGAAATGTTCGAGAAGGGGCTGACCAACGCCGTCAAGGACAATGACGACCGCTTCCCGCCGGATTGGCGCCTCAGCTATGCAGGCAGGAAACAGGCGAAGTGAGGAGGCAAAGGTGACCTTCAAGACCACAGACGTCGCGCCGCGCATTGGTGTGCAAGTTGAGACCGACCTCGATACCCTGCTCAGCGGTAGCGTCGCCGACGATCTGCGCGAACTGCTTGAAACCCGCTCCGTGGTCGTCATCCGCGGCATCGAGATGACCGACGCCCAGCAGCTGGCCTTCACCGGCACCTTCGGCTCGCTCGGGGATGCCGACGTGGGGACAATCTACAAGGTCAGCTTCGACAAGCGCGAAAACCCGCTGCATGCTGACTACAACTACGGCAATTTCTCATGGCACATCGATCGAACCGACATCGACGTCCCGCCATTTGCGACCATGCTGATCGCCCGCCGGCTAGCGCCCGTAGGGGGCGAGACCGAGTTCGCCAATCTTTACGCCGCCTACGAAGACCTGCCGGATGACGATAAGCGGCTGATCGAAAACTTGAGGGTGGTTCACCACATCGGCGCGGCGACGCGGCTGGGCTATCCTGATGCGCCCGAAGAGCTGAAGGCGCTGTGGCGCACGCGGCCCTCGGTCGTTCACCCCCTCGTCTGGCGTCATCGCTCTGGACGCAGGTCGCTGATCACCGGGACTACGGCGATCGAGGTGGTCGGCATGGACCCAGCGGTAGGGAAGGCGCTGCTGGATCGCATCCTGCGCTGGTCCGAAAGGCCGGAATACCGCTATCTTCACAAATGGCAGGTCGGCGACATCGTGATCTGGAACAATACTGGCACCATGCACCGCGTCCGGCCCTACGACATCAGAGCGGGCCGGTTGCTCGACCGTACCGTCGTGGTGGGTGACGAACCATTCGATCCTGCGCGCGAACTGGCGCGGGCGTAGCTGGCATGGCGGGAAGGGAGATGGGCATGAAAGTGGCGCAAATCCGCGAGGAGATGGTCGATCGCGAAGCCATCCGCGATTGCATTTACCGCTATTCCCGTGGCGTGGACCGGTGTGACGAGGACATGCTGCGCAGCGCCTACTGGGAGGACGCGGAAGACGATCATTGCCTGTTCGTGGGCAAACGCGAGGATCTGATCGCCTGGGTTCTGCCGCTGCTGCGCGGCATGGCGGCGTCGCAGCACACCATCGGCAATATCCTGATCCGGCTGCACGGCGACCATGCCGACGTAGAGTCATACTACCACGGCCACCACCGGGTCCACGACGGGACCAGGTTTGTCGATTCCGTGCAGGCCGGGCGATATGTCGACCGCTTTGAGAAGCGTGACGACGAGTGGCGGATCGCCAGGCGCAAGGTGATCGTCGACTGGTTCAGAGAATACACCGATTCCGGCGACTGGGAGAATGGTCCGGCCGGCCATGCCGAGATCAGGCCCGGCGAGCGCTATCCCACAGACTACAGCTACACCGCGGCCGACTTCGGCTGAGTTCGACGCATCTCGGCAAGGAAACGACATGACGGACATCAACGGCAGAGCAGCAGTGGTGACCGGCGCGGGCAGCGGCATCGGCATGGGCCTGGCCAAGGAGCTGGCACGGCAAGGGGCCACCGTAGCAGTGGCCGACATCATCCTGGAGAATGCCGGCAATGTCGCCGCCGAGATTACAGCAGAGGGCGGCAAGGCGATCGCGATCCACTGCGACGTATGCGAACGTGGCTCTATCAACGCCATGAAGGAAGAGGCCCAAGCGGCCCTTGGGACGATCCAGCTGGTCTTCGCCAATGCCGGGGCAACCTCGTTCGATCCGCTGATGGACATGTCCGACGATGACGTCGACTGGATCCTGCAAGTGAACCTTCACGGAGTGATGAACACAGTTCGCGCGTTCCTGCCGGGCATGATGGCGGCCGGCGGCGGCCACCTCTGCGCCACCGCCTCCACCGCCGGGCTGCAACCCGGGTGGATACCGGTTCACGCGCCCTATTCGGCTGCGAAGATGGGCATTATCGGGCTGATGATGAACCTGGCGCTCGAAATGAAGCCGCACAACGTTGGCACGACCGTCTACTGTCCCGGGGGAGTGGCCACCGGGATGAAGGAGAACAATGCGCGCTATCGGCCCGCCCGCTTCGGCGGCCCCGGCGAGACCGAGGTCCACATCCCCGCGGATTCGTTCAAGGGAAAGCAGATCGCCTTTCTGACTCCGGACGATATCGCGCCGCTGGTGCTGAACGCGGTTCGCACCAACCGCCCGTTCGTTTTCGACCATCCAGAGCAGGTCGAGAGCTTCCGCGACACCTATGCGAGAGTGGTCGAGGCGAGCTATGCCGAGGCCGCAGCCTACTTCGCCGAACTGGCCGCTGCGAACCAGGTCTGACCGGCGATGGCCGAGGTCGATCAGCCGCCATCCACCATTCCTGCGCTGCTGGCTGAAATGGCCAAGTCACGGGGGTCGTATCCTGCCGTCATCACCGCGACCGAGACCGTCAGCTATGCCGAACTCGATCGCCGTTCCGCCGGTCGGGCACGGGCGCTGCTGGCCGCCGGAGCCGGCAAGGGCACGCGCATCGCGCTGCTGGCTCCGGACGGGGTCGATTGGCTGGTCGGCTTCCTGGGGGCGCTGCGCATCGGCGCCCTGGTGACCGGGGTCAGCACCCTTTGCGCCCCGCCCGAACTTGCCCACATCCTGACGACCAGCGATTGCCAATTCCTGATCGCCCGGCGACGCCTGCTCAGCCATGACTATGCGGCAACTTTGGAAGCTGCGCTGCCCGGGCTGAAAAGCCAGCAGGCGGGTGCACTGCGCCTTCCCGACGCGCCCTATCTGCGCCAGATCTGGCTGGATGAAGCCGACGGTTTCGCCTGGGCCAGCCCGCTGGACGAAGTGGACGCCCAGCGGCGAGATCCCGACAAGCGCGATGTCGGCATCCTCGAGGCGGTTCAGCGCGAAGTCTCCCCCGCCGACCCGGCGGTGGTCGTCTTCACCTCGGGCAGCACGGCGCAGCCGAAGGCCGTGATTCATCGTCACTGGTCGATGGCCCGCCACTCGTCGGAACTGGCCCGCATGTTCGCGCTGACGCCGGAAGACAGGATGATGTGCCTGTTGCCGTCGTTCTGGCTCGCCGGAATGTCGATGGTGACCCAGGTGCTCAGCATCGGCGCGGTCTTGGTTTATCCGGAATCGCCTACGATCGACGACGCGCTTACGGCCGTCGAGAAACTGGGAGTCACGCGGGTGAACGCCTGGGGCGACAAGCAGCCGCAGCTGATCCGCGCCGCCCGCGAGCGTGGCATCGATGTCTCACACATTCCCGACCTTGCGGGCTTCCGCGATGCCCACGGCAATCTGCTCCCGGACAAGATCCCGATGTATGGCATGACCGAGAGTTATTCGGCGCACAGCGCCCATCCTCTTGGGGTCGCATTGCCGGTCGGCAAGGAGGAAGCGTTCGGCATGGCGATCAACGGGTACGAGCGCCGCGTGGTCGATCCGGAGACTGGCAGGGAACTGACCACCGGCGAGATTGGCGAACTGCAAATCCGCGGCCCGGCGATGCTGGCCGGACTCTACAAGTCCAAGCGCGCCAGCGTGTTCACGGCAGATGGATTCTATCCGACCCGCGACCTGGTGCGGATCGACGCGGAGGGCTGGCTCTATCCCGCCGGCCGGCTGGACGACATGATCAAGACCCGGGGCGCCAACGTGTCGCGCCTCGAGGTGGAGGCCGCGCTCACCGCCCTGCCCGGTGTCGAGACGGCAATAGTGACCTGGTTGCCCGATCCCGAGATGGGCAAGCGGATCGTCGCAGCGGTGGTGGCCACAGCAGGTGCGACACTGACGGAAGCCAGCCTGCGTGATGCGTTGCGCGGCGCATTGTCGACCTTCAAGATTCCCCGCCGCATCGTGTTCATCCAGCCTAGTGACATCCCCCGGACGGCTACGGGCAAGGTCAAGCTGGCTGAAACCGCCGCGATGGTCGCATCCCGTCTGAGCGGAGAGCCAGGGGCTTAGCGGCGATTGGCGCGCACCCAGCACCCTGTCAGCCGCACCGTCAGGCGTTCAGGGCGCTAGGCGCTCGCGTGGGGCGGGAGGCGGCCGCTCGGTCCACGCGGTCGATGACCAGCTTGCCATCGCGGACCACTGCCTTCAGCGCCTGCTGCGGACGGGCCAGCAGCGAAAGGTCGGATAATGGATCGCCGTCCACGACGATGAGGTCGGCCAGAGCTCCCTCTTCGACCACGCCCAGCTTGTCGAGCCCGCCCATCAGCGCCTGCCCCGCGTTTCTGGTTCCCCAGCTGAGGATCTCCCCAGGCGACAGCCCAGGAACCTGGCCATAGAAGCCGAACTCCCGGCCATAATCCCCGACCTTGTGGTCCAATGGGTCGTCGTCCAGCACATCGCGGAATACGCCGCTGTAATCGTCGCCGGTAAGGATTCTTACGCCGGCCTTTTGTGCGATAGGCAGCATGCGTTTGACGTTCTCCACCTGCCCGGGAAGGTCCGCATCGGCCCAGCCCAGATTGATCATGCAGGTGGGATAGACAAGGCTGGGGGTCCAGAAGGTCCCGCGCTCAGCCATCATTCCGATGATTTCCTCGTCGATCTCATCGCCGTGATCGATAATATCGACGCCGAGCTCGACGCACAGCCTGATCATGTCCCGGGTCGCCGAGTGGGCGCGGACCATCGCCCCGCGCATGTGCGCCGCCCGCACCACGGCTTCAATCTCGTCGGCATCCATGCTGCCGGGCACTGGCCAGGGGAGACCGCCATGCCCCGAGCTGGTGAAGATCTTGATCGTCTCGGCCCCGCGGCGGATGAACTCGCGGGTCATCGCGCGCATGTTCTGCGGACCATCGACGAACACGTCGGTGCCGGGCGAGTCGAACCGGCGCCACCACTTGCGGCTGTCGTTGACGTCCCCCGTCGTGCCGATGTGGGCGCTGCACGCACGAATCCGCGGACCGGGAATGATCCCTTCGGCGATGGCGATCTTGAGGCTGGCGTCAATATCGTGGCCACTGGCGGCGCCGACGAAGCCGGTGAAGCCGCTTTCCAGCAGCACGCCGCAGTTACGCACGCCAATCGCCATGAGGACGCCGGGCGGGAGTTCCTTCCCCAAGGGCTCCCCATTCAATCCATCCGTCAAGGTGAACTTGTAGAAATCAGTATGATAGTGGCAAGTTATGAGACCGGGCATGAGTGTCATGCCTCCTAGATCCAAGGCGTCTCCTGAGGGCGTTGCATCGGAGATCGAGTGGATGCGGTTGCCATCGAGGCTTACGGTCTTGAGGCCCTGCAGCATCGCCGTACCATCGAAGACGCGCGCATTGGTGAATATCAGCATTGGAACTTCCCAGCGCCCCCCGCCCCGTGGTTGGCCCGGGGCACTCTAGTCAATCTCGTCTCACATACTGGCCGTGGAACGGACCAAACACCTGTTGGCGCCTCCATCCATGGAACACGCAGCCCACACGATCCAATTTCAACGCCTCCGGCTTGCCTCCGCTAGAGCGGCATTGAAGCCATCCCGCCATGGCGCGGACTGATCGCCCCCGCCAGGATATGTGCGTAGCCAAAGCGAACCCGCGCCATCAGGTCAGGAATCAGGAAGCCTCGGTCGGCCCATTCGACGAACAAGGTGCCCGACAAGTACATCAGACTCTCGGCCAAGGCCCCGCAATTGACATCTCGGCGCAGAATCCCGATCCGCTTCTGCTTGACCAGCAATGAATGTACGCTGCGAATCTGCCGATCACGGTAGTTGTGAAAGATGTGACGGCTTTCGCTGAAATAGATCAGGCAGAACTGCCGGGTAAACTCGGGCTCGAGCAGTACCGCTTGCCCCTGCCATTCGATGATCCTGATGACGGCAGCGGGATCCTCGGCGGAGACCGGAGCGTGCCGGGCCACGTGGGATGTAAAGTCGACAATGGCCTCGACGATGGCATCGTCGCGCGGGCCCACCAGGTTGTATATGGTCTGTACGACCAGTCCGGAAAGCGCGGCGATCCGCCGGACCGTCACGCCCTTGTAGCCGTCTTCGATCAGCAACTGCCGGACCGCGGCGAGGATCAATGCCCGTCGCTTGCGCTGGTTGTGCCGGAATTGCGGGGATCGGGCGTTCGGAAAGCCCTGCCCGGCCGAGAGGATGGGCAGCCTCGGATCGAACAAAACTTCCGCCGACGGCGCCTCATCCGGCCGCGCTGCGCTGTCAGCACCCAGGATCACAGCTTTTTCCATTCCACGGATGCGACCTTCAATCGCCACGCCAATCGCCGTCATGGCCACCACCGGCGATGTGCAGACCTCGTTCGCATTCGATCTACGCTGACCCGGATGCAATCGGATACCGCGACCCACGACTACCGATGACAATGTTTAGAACGAGCGATGAGATCATTCCACAGACACGCCCCGGAACGCAACTAACGGCTTCCGGAACCCGCCATAACCGCTCGCGACAACATAACCAGGGAGAGCCATCGATGACCACTGAAGCGAACACTGCTGCCGAGCCTACAGCCGCGCGTGAGCATTTCGGCAAGACCGCCCCCAAATTCGCCGAAGTCACTGATCTTGTCCTGTTCGGTGACGTCTGGGCCAGGCCCGGCCTTTCCCCTCGCGACCGTAGCATCGTCACGGTATCCGCCCTAATCGCCATGTTCCGACCGGACGAACTGACCTTCCATCTCGGGAGGGCGCTCGACAATGGTGTGACCTGGGACGAGCTGGTCGAACTGGTCACCCATCTCGCGTTCTATGCCGGTTGGCCGTGCGCCCATACCGCAGTGGTCGCGCTCGAAAAGGTCCGGCAGGAGCGCGGGCTCCCCTGACGCGGAAGGCCCGATGCCCCACCAGATTGAAGCAAGGACAGCAGATGAAGCAGGAGACGGTTTTGTTGCTGCCCCGGAACAGCGACCAGCTGTTCATCGATGGGCAGTGGTCGCCGGCTGCGAGCCGCGGCCGGATCGATCTGATTTCGATCATCCTGGATGGCGAACCTGACCGTCCTGCCCAGGCCTGAGGATCTAATCGCGGGCGCCATGCGTGGTTCCGAGCACCTTGTAGGAGTGATCCTCGTTCGACCGCCGGCCACGGGTCAGCGTGTTGGACAGCACCCAGTCGTGATGAACCGGGATCGCCACCGACCAGTCGCGCAGCACCTTCCGGTTCTTGACTTTCCATTCGCCGTCTTCGCGCGCCAGACTGTCCACGAAGCGCCCGCCGAGCTGGTTGCACATCGGGGTGCCATCGGACGAAACGTCATGAGCCACGGCCAGAAAATAGGTCTCGGCCCCGGCGGCATCCCCATCCACGGTGATGGTCGACTGGCCGAGCAGATGCGAAAGGCTGTCCGTGCCTGTCCTGATCCGTTCGCACATGATCCTCGCGAAATCCGGTCCGCTCGCCTGGACCACACCATGGTCGTCCCAGCTATCCTGTGCGTAGACGCTGGCCATGAGAGCTTGATCGACGCGGTCCGAGCCCCGGCAATAGTCGGCGAGCACCTTCCTGATCTGGAAGTGATCGAACATTTCCTGAAATTGCGCGTCCATTCCGGCACCTTCCCGATATTACTGGTGGGATTTCTTGCCCGGCATGCGGTCGCCCGGCACGGATGCAATTCCATCTACGCCGTGGAGGAACAATCGCACCCGGCGTTCGACGAACCTGCCGATGTCCATGTTGCTTTCGCCCAGGCCCCAGGCATGGATTCGCGCCGGGCTGGACAACGTGTTGAGCAGCGCGGTGGCAAGGTCTTCCAGTTCGGCATCGCTCGACGCGGGACTCAGCCGCCGCTTGAACAGGTCCTGCAGATAGAGGCCCAGCAACTGGTGGCCGCGCTTGTACGTGTAGTCGCCGATCTCCGGCATGCGATAGGATTCAGCATTCGTTATGCGGATCAGCTTCTGACCATTGGCGCTCATCATTGTCTCGACGATGCGGCGCCCGATGCTGATCAGGCTTTCCTCCAGGTCATCGGTTTCCAGAACCTCGAGATGCCGCAGCGGCACCAGCCAGCTATCGATCGCGCGCTGCAGCACGGCTCGAAACAACGTCAACTTATCACTGTAACGGGCGTAAATCGTTTGCTTGGACATCTGCAGAGAGGCGGCAATCGCACTGAGCGTCGTCCCCTCGAAGCCTTTCTCCAAAAAATGATCCAAGGCCTGCGTCAGCAATTCATCGTCGCGGTGCCCTTGCTCGCCGCGCTTTGGCCGACCCCTGCGGCGCGCGGGCGGCCGCACATCATGCGGAGGCGCCGCAACAGCTTTCTGCGATACCTTGCCGGAGCTCAACAGCCACCCCCTTGGTTTGGGCCAAAGCCCGCTCTTATCGGACGACACCGTCAGCGGGGAAGACCCCGTTCGCGTATCTCACGATATTTTGCAACTGATCGTACCCGTCGTTACATTTTTCTTTGATGTCGCCAAGCTTCGGGCTATGCATGCACCCAATGAGAGAAACGAGAATGGCGTATGGACAATGGGCGTTGACGGGGCGCTCGGGGATAATTGTGGGCGTGCCGTTGGTGATAGATGCAGAGTACTGCATCACTAGAAACCCCACCTGTTCAGAACGCTTGTCAGACAAGACAATACAAGATAACTGAGAATCACCAGATTTATTTTATAAAAACTATCCGATTTACAGAAAGAATTTAATCAGACGAAGAACTGATAGGTTACTGGGAGGGAACAATCATGAGCCGGAAATACTATCTTTCGACCGCCTCGATCATCGCGGCTCTCGCGCTGACGCCGCAGGTTCACGCGCAGGAGGCCGGCAGCGACCCGGACGATATCATCGTTACGGCCCGCAAGCGCCAGGAATCCATTTTGAAGGTTCCCGTAGTCGCCAACGTGCTCGCCGCCGAAACCTTGCAGAGCGCAGCAATCGTCGATCTCCGCGGTGTGGCAACCAAGGTGCCGGGCCTGTTCGTCTCGGAAGGCGTCAACACGATTGGCACCCTGATCTCGCTGCGCGGCATCGGCACCAGCGCCCTTGACTCGGGAGTCGACCAGTCGGTCTCGCTCAACATCGACGGCCAGCAGTTCAGCCAGGGCCTTGCCTTCAAGAGCGGGCTGTTCGACCTCGCCCAGGCTGAAGTGCTCAAGGGGCCGCAGGCGCTGTTCTTCGGCAAGAACAGCCCCGCCGGCGTCATCGCCCTGACCACCGCGGACCCGGGCGATCGGGCCGAGGTGATCGGGCGGGTCAGCTACGAGATTCAGGCGCGAGAGCCGCGGGTCGAGCTGATCCTGTCAGGCCCCGTGTCCGATACGCTCGGTCTGCGCCTCGCCGGATCTTGGTCGGACAGCAAGGGCTGGTTCAAGAACACGGCGGGCCTTACCGCCCGTCCGGACCTGGGCGGCGCGGTGCCGAAGCACGACCGGAGCGGAGGCAACGAGAACTGGATCATCCGCGGGACAGCGGTGTGGAAGCCCAGCCCGGTCTTCACCGCACGGCTGAAAGTGAACGTCACGCGCGATTCCTCCGACAATCCGAACGGTCTGCAATTCTTCAGCTGCCCGGACGGCGCGGGTCCGAGCGTGGTCGGCGTGCCCTTCATCGGCGGCGACCAGAACTGCAAGATGGACGATGCGGTGGCCATCACGGATCTCAATCCGACTTATTTCCCGGGCGTTCCCAACGGCGGCACGCCATTTCTCAAGATTCGTCAGGATTTCGGCGTTCTCGACCTCAATTACCAGATTGCCGACCACATCCGGGCCAGCTCGACGACCACTTATTACCGCAACCGGACGGACGGCATGATCCACGGCACCTATGCCGGCGCCGCGGCTTCGCTCTATGCCGACAACGATTTCTACCGGCGGGACATCACCGAGGAAATCCGCATTGAGTCCGACAATCCCAACGCGCCGCTGAACTGGATGATCGGCGGGTACTACCAAGACGGCAAGGTCACCAACGACATCATCATCGGCTGGAACCAGGCCCTGAACCCGTTCACTCGCCCGATTTTCGGCTTCGACCTTCCCGTCTTCCTCGATCGTGGCACGCATGATCTCGACATTCTCTCGAAGTCACTGTTCGGCCAGCTCCGCTGGAAGCCCTCCAGCGTCCTGGAGCTGACCGGGGGCGTCCGCTATACCGACGAGAAGCGCGGCAACAGGCCTACGCGCGGCGGTGTGCCAAGCACTATCCTGAAACCGACAATCCGGTCGAAGAACTGGTCGCCTGAAGTGACCATCACCTACACGCCGACTGACGACCTGACGATCTTCGGCGCGCTCAAGCAGGGTTACAAGTCGGGTTCCTACCAGATCACCACGCCCAACCCCAACGACAACCCCAATACCCCGACCGTGAATGAATCCGACCGTTCCTTCGGTGACGAAAAGGTCCAGGGCGGCGAGGCCGGTATCAAGGCCCGCCTGCTGGACCGCTCGCTCAATGTGAACATGGCATTCTACTACTACAATTACGAAGGATTGCAGGTCGGCGTTTCTCAACCGGCCAGCGGCGGCGTGCCGGTCACCCTGACCAAGAACGCCGGCAAGGCCCGCACTTACGGCATCGACTTCGACGCAACCTATCGCCTGCGCAATATCGAGGGACTTGCTCTCAACCTGGCAATCAACTGGAACAAGGCGAAGTTCGTCGAGCTTAACGGCCTGCCCTGCTATGGCGGCCAGACAATTGCCGCAGGGTGCAACCAGATCCTGGTCAACGGCTTGTATACGGGCCGGAGCGAAAGCGACACTCCGCTTGAGCGTGCACCCGAATGGCAGGTGATCGGCGGCTTCGATTACGAGGCGCCGGTCGGAGAGAAGCTGGCCATCGTGTTCGGCAGTTCCATCCAGCATTCGTCGAGCTGGACCTCGCCGATCGGCACGCGTTCGGATTTCCGGCAGCCGGGCTACACCAAGCTGAACGCCTATATCACGGTCAAGGACAGCGAAGACCGCTGGGAGCTTTCGTTGATCGGCAACAATCTCAACAATGTCATCCGTTGCGGTTATTGCACGAACTCGGACTTCAAGAACACCACTGTGCTGACCGCTTTGGCGAACACGACCGGCGGGGTGTCCAACACCGCCCCGCTCAATCCACGCGGCAAGATCGATGATGTTGCGGGTATCGCTCTGCCCGGACGCCAGGTGTTCGTGCGTCTGACCCTTCGGCCTCTGGGTCTGCTCGGCAACCGTTAGGTTGGGCGCTGGCAACATGCCCCCGCGTCGGGGGTCTGTTGCCGGTGTCGGGCGGCCGCCCACAAAACGATAATTCGAAGGATACCGAAGTTGGCCGACGCCAAATCAGACAAGGCACCCCCTCCGCCGCCCGAGGAGATCGTCCTCTACGAGAAGGATCCCGCGACCAGGATCGCAATCATCACGCTCAATCGCCCGGGCTTCCTCAACGCGCCGACCATCGCCGCGCGGCAGCGCTATGCCGATTTGGTCCACCGCGCCAATGTCGATGATGACGTCAAGGTGCTGATTGTCCGCGGCGTCGGCGAGCATTTCGGCAGCGGGGCGGACCTGCCCGAGATGGCCGGAATGTTCAACGGCGACCCGGACTATTCGGTACTACCCGAATTCGGCATCAGCGGGGAAGATACCGGCGATGGGGACGTAAAGTACCCGCCGCGCGACAGCTATCGCTATATCGCACAGGTGACCAACCTCTACGCCAATTCCAATTTCGGGCTGCGCAGCCTGCAGGATTTCAAGAAGATCTCGATCGTGGAGGCCAAGGGCTATTGTTATGGCTGGCACTTCTACCAAGCGGCCGATGCCGACATCGTGATCGCCTCGGACGAATCGCTGTTCGGTCACAGCGCCTTCCGCTACGTCGGCTGGGCCGCCCGGCAATGGCAATGGGCGACGATGATGGGCCTGCGCAACTTCATGGAGATGGTCTTCACCGGCCGGCCCTTCACCGCCCAGGAGATGAAGGACTGCTCGTTCATTAACCGCGTCGTCCCGCGCGACCGGCTCGAGGCCGAGACGATGAAGTATGCCCTCGCCTGCGCCCGCAACCGGCCGACCGACACCATCGTCATGCAGAAGACCTTCTTCGAAGTCTTCAAGCAGCAGCAGGGCGAATACATGGGCTCGATCCTGGCCGGCTGGCTCGAGGGCATGCTGCCGCTGGTGAAAGAGGAGGAAGGCGGGATTGCGGTCGAGGCCGAGACCTTCGAAAAGGGCCTCGCCGCCGCGGTGAAGGACAACGACGCCAAGTTCCCGCCGGATTGGCGCATGAGCTACAAGGGCCGCGCAGCCAAGGAGTGACGGCGCGGCCGTATCGGGCGCGGCCCGGATCGTCTCCAGGCGAACCATTTAGCCGCAGTTCGTAGAACCGCCAGCCAACCGGTTCCAAGATCGGGAATCAGAATGGCAGACCTGTCGTGGCAACGAGGGCCAATGACCACACCATCGATCCCGTCGACCATTCCTGGCCAATTTTCCGCGGTGGTGGCCGCGCGAGGCACTCGCGACGCCCTTGCGATGTTGGGGGAGACCGTCACCTACGACGAGCTGGACAAGCGCACCTCGCGGATGGCACGTGCGCTGCTCGCAACCGGAGCGGGCAAAGGCAGCCGCATCGCCTTGCTCGCCCCAGACGGGATCTTCTGGGCGACGGCCTTCCTCGCCGGACTGCGCATCGGCGCGCTGGTCACGGTGGTCAGCACCATGTGCACCCCGCGCGAACTCGCGCATATTCTGCGCCACAGCGACGTGCAGACTCTGATCGCCACGCGGCGATTTCTCCGCCACGACTATGCCAGAACCCTGGAAGAAGCCCTTCCCGGCCTCGCCGCCAGCGCCGTCGGCGGCTTGGAAGCCCCCTACCTCCGCACCATCTGGCTCGACGATGCCGCCGGCCTGGGCTGGGCCAGTGCGCTGGACGATCTGCTAGCCACTGCCGACAGCGTGGACGAGAACTTGCTGAAGGCGATCGAAGACCAGGTGCATCCCAGCGACGATGCGGTGATCGTCTACACCTCGGGCAGCACCGCCCTCCCCAAGGCGGTGATCCATACCCAGTGGAACGTGTCGCGGCATCCGCCCGAACTGGCCAAGCTGTTTCTAATCAGGCCGGACGACCGAATGCTGCCGATGCTGCCCGCTTTCTGGCTGGGCGGTATGGCGATGTTCTTCCAAATCCTGAGTCAAGGCGCGACTCTGGTCTATCCGGACTCGCCCGACATCGAAGTCATCATTGAAACTATGAAGCAGCTAGGGGTCAACCGTATCAACGGCTGGGGCGACGGCCTGACCCGCCTGCGCAAACTTGCCCCGGAGCACGGAATAAACATCGATGACATTGTCGGGCTGGGCCCCTTCCGCGACGCTCGCGGCGAGCTCATCCCAGTGCAGTTCCAGTCGGGCATGCTGGGTATGAGCGAGACCTTCGCGCCGCATAGCGCCGAGCCGCTCGACTACCGCATGCCGGATGACAAACCCTGGTGCTGCGGACGGCCGGTGAACGGCTTCGAGCGCCGCATCGTCGATCCGGAGACGGGCGAGATCTTGCCCACCGGCCAGACCGGCGAGCTCCAGCTGCGCGGCGGCGCCTTGATGCGCGGGATGTACAAACGCCTCGATTCAGAGGTTTTCACGCCCGACGGCTTCTATCCCACCGGGGATCTTTGCCACATCGACGCTGACGACTACCTCTACTTCCACGCCCGTCGAAACGACATGATCAAGACCCGCGCGGCCAACGTCTCGCGCCTGGAAGTGGAAGCGGCGCTGAACGAATTGCCAGAGGTCGATACCGCCGTGGTCACCGGACTTGATGATCCCGAATATGGCCAGATCGTCGCGGCCGCCGTTGTGCCCGCCGTGGGTGCACCAAGCGATGCCGACCATCTGCGCCAGGCCCTAAGGAAGTCGCTGTCGAGCTACAAGGTACCCAAGCGGATCGTGTTTATCGAAGCGGACGACATTCCGCGCACCGCGACTGGAAAGTTGAAGCTGCACGAACTGGGCGCACTGATCGAGAGCAAAACCTGACTGCCAGGAAGACGGCAGAGGCTGGGGGAGAGAAATGAAGCGGGTTCTCTGGTTGGCGATCAGCATGACACTGGCGCTGGGCGGCTGTTCGGGCCACCGGTCCGCCCAACCCGAGGCGGGTGTCGGGAGCGACGTAAACTGGCCGGCCGTGGGCGGCGGCACTGACGAGACCAGCTATAGCCGACTCGCAAACATCGACACCGGCAATGTCAAAAACCTGGGCCTGGCCTGGTCGATGGACCTGCCCGGCGAAGTGACGCTTGAGGCCACCCCACTGGCCGTGGACGGAGTGCTGTTTTTCACAGGCAGTTTCGCAACGGTCTATGCTGCCGATGCCAGGACCGGCAAGCTGCTGTGGAAATACGACCCGGAGGTTTGGAAGCACAACCCAGACAAGATGCACTACTCGTTCGGCGCAAACCGCGGGCTTGCCTACGAGAACGGCAAGATCTTCGTCGCGGCGCTGGACGGCCGGTTGATCGCCCTCGACGCCAGCACCGGCAAGGAGGTCTGGGTCGCGCAGTCGATCCCGGACGGAGTGCTCAACATCAGCACCGGTGCCCCGCGGGTGATGAACGGAAAGGTGATCATCGGCAACGGCGGGGCGGACTTCGGCGCGCGCGGCTTCGTCACCGCCTTCGACGCCAATACCGGCAAGCAATTGTGGCGCTTCTTCACCGTTCCCGGCTCGCCCGAGCAGAACAAGGGCGATGCCGCGATGGAGGCGGCTGCGAAAACCTGGCGCGGCGAATACTGGAAGACGGGCACCGGCGGGACTGTCTGGAATGGGATCACCTACGATCCCGAACTAAGCCGGGTTTACATCGGCGTCGGCAACGCCGGCCCCTACGATCCGGAGCTGCGCAGCCCCGGCGGCGGCGATAACCTCTTTACGGTCTCGATCGTCGCGCTCGACGCCAATACCGGCAACTACGTGTGGCACTACCAGCAAAACCAGCGGGACAGCTGGGACTACAAGTCGACCGCGAACATCGTGTCGGCCACGCTCAACATCGACGGCAAGCCGCGCAAGGTGCTGATGCACGCCCCGACCAACGGCTTTTTCTATGTACTTGATCGCCAGACAGGGAAACTCGTGAACCAGCCCGGCATGACCACGGTCATCACCTGGGCCAAGGGAATCGACATGCAGACCGGGCGTCCGATCGAAAACCCGAATATCCGCTATGAAAACGGACTTACCGAGATCTGGCCCGGCACCATCGGTGGGCACAACTGGCAAGCGATGAGCTACAGTCCCAAAACCGGCCTGGTCTACATTCCGGTCCATCAGATCGGCGCGAGCTTCGCGCGTTCCGACACGCGATCGGACAACGCCTTCAACGTCATGGGGCTACGGACCGAACCGATCATCAAGAAGCAGGGCGATGGCAAGGGCTACCTCGTCGCCTGGAATCCGGTGACGCAGAAGGAGGAGTGGCGCGTTGCCAACGCCTTCCTGTGGAACGGCGGGACCCTAGCGACGGCAGGAAACCTGGTGTTCCAAGGCTCCGCCGAGGGCATGTTCCGGGCTTACGACGCAGCCAATGGCAAGCAACTTTGGGAGTTCGACGCGGGCCTCGGCATAGTCTCCGCGCCGATGAGTTTCAGCGTGGGCGGCACCCAGTACGTTTCGGTTCTGGTTGGCTACGGCGGGGCAACGTCGGCGTTCGGCAAGTTCATGGACGTGGGCTGGAAGTATGGAGCCCAGCCGCGGCGATTGCTGACCTTTGCACTGGGCGGAAAGGCCGCCCTGGCAAAGGCGCCGCCGCGCAATCTGAAGATACGCGCCGTTGACGATCCTGACCTGGCCCTTGACGAGGCGGACGTAGCCGCCGGCCGAATCCTGTCGGTACAATGCGCGGCCTGCCACGGAGTAGGCTTCAATTCTCCGGGTGCGCCCGGGCCGGACCTCAGGGAATCGGCCATCGCACTCCGGCTCGACACCTTGAGCCAGTTGCTCAAGACCGGAGCGCTCATTCAGAACGGCATGCCGCGCTTCCCGAATCTGACCGACGAACAGATCCGCCAGCTTCACGCCTATATCCGCGCCCGAGCGCGCGAAGCGCTGGGGACGCGCAAGGAAAGCGGCGAGCCGGCGCCGCAACCGAAACTCTGAGGGGACATTCTGCCATGGAATTCAGACCGCTTGCGTCCGGCTACTGCTTTCTCGAGGCACCCCGCGTGGCGGGCGAGTACGTCTGGTTCACCGACCTCCTCCTTGGCGGGGTCTACCGCCTGTCGCCGGATGGAACAGTCGACCACTTCCTCAAGGACCGGCACCACATCGGCGGCCTCGCTGTGAACCATGACGGGCGGATCGTTTGCGGGGGGCCGGGCGGACTGGTCTGGCTCGATCCCGCCACCGGATCATCGGGGACTATCATCGACTCGATCGACGGCGCGCCATTGACCGGCGTGAATGATTTCATCGCAGACGGCAAAGGCGGCCTCTACTTCGGCACGCTGAGCAAGGGCGCGGACTACAGCCAGGAACCGCAGTTGACCCGGCTCTTTCACATCGACGCGGAACGCCGCGTCCGGAAGCTGAACGAGGGACTGAAGTTCTCCAATGGAATTGGCCTCAGCCCTGACGGCAAAAGGCTCTACCACAATGAGAGCCTGCTTGGCGTGTTTGTCTATGACGTTCTGCCCGATGGCAACCTGGCCAACAAGGCGCTGTTCAATGCGCGGGACGATGGCGACGGGCTTGCGGTCGATGCCGAAGGCGGGGTGTGGATAGCGCACTTCAACACCGCTGAACTCGCAAGGTACCATCCGTCGGGCGACCTCGACCGGAGCTGGCTGCTACCGCACAAGGTGGTCAGTAGCGTCTGCTTTGGGGGGCCCGACTGGCGTGACATGTATGTCACGACCGCGGGCGACCACGGGATCGAGTCTCTCTTCAGCGGAGAGTTACCTCCGCGGGAGGCGGCACTGTTCCACGCTCGGTCGGACATCCCGGGCGTGCCAGTGGGCGTCACCCGCTTTTCGCTGCCGGCCTAGCTTCGACCTCGCCAACCCCGGCCCAGACTTGGAGAAACAGCTTGCAGTTGATTTCGCAACTGACCCTGCCGCACCTCGCCATGGAGGAGCCGGGATTCGCTCGGAACCCCTTCCCGCACTTTGACGACGCGCGCGCCAGACACCCGTGGCTCGCCACCTCGAACCTGGGCTACGTGGTCACGAACTATAACGCGGTGCGCGACCTGATGGCGCTGGAAGCGCGGCACATGCGGATGCCCTATGACCTGATCGTCGATGCCATGGGCGCGCGGGGGACCGCCTGGGGCCGGTTTCAGGAAGGCCATATGCTCGCCAAGACCGGCGCGGAGCACAAGCGGCTGCGTGACATACTTGCGCCTGCCTTCACGCCGCGCCGGGCGAATCTTCACCGCCCGCTGATGCGCGAGGTGATCGAGAGCCTGCTCGACGAATGGGCGCCGAAGGCCGAATTCGATTTCGAGGAGTTTGCCTCGTGGTTCCCGATCACGGTGATGTGCAAGATGATTGGCGCCTCACCCGAGGTGATCCCCGGCATCCGCGCCAACCTGGAGACGATGGGGCTCAGCATAGCCATGGACCGGACCATGCTGCCGCAACTCGATACCGCGGTCCAGGCGCTAGACGACTTCGTGAACGAGCTGATCGACACACGCGAGAAGACCTACCGCGCCGGCGACCAAGCTGACCTCCTCGACCTGTTGATGGAGGCGATGATCGCCAGCGGCATGTCCCGCCGCGAGTTCGGCGATCTATTGATCTTTCTGTTCGGGGCCGGATTCGACACGTCCAAGAATATCCTCACGCTCGCCATGTGGGAGCTGATCCAGCATCCCGATGATTATCGACGCTGCGCCGACGATCCGGACTTCTGTGCCCGCGTCATCGACGAATCGATGCGAATGCATTCGGTGACCAACACCAACCGCCTCGTCACGGTGGAGATCGCCTATCGCGACGTGCTGATCCCGGAAGGAACGAACCTGTGGTTCCCGTGGTCGGTGGCGGCGCGCGACGGCACGGCGATCGAGAATGCCGACACCTTCGCCCCCTCGCGCTCGCAGTCCCATCCGCATGTCGGTTTCGCCCTTGGCGCCCACATGTGCCTGGGCCAGTTCATCGCGCGTGCCCAGCTTTCCGAAGGACTCCACCAGATCGCGCAGCGGATCACCACCCCCACGAGCCCCGGCCCGGCCGGCTGGCGGCCGTTCCCCGGCGTCTGGGGCATTCGCGGCCTGCCCATCACCTTCGAACCGGCCTGAGGACAAACGCGATGGAAGTTAATCCGAGGCCCTATACCGGGCCACGCAAGGCAGCCATCGGCCAGGCCCAACTGTGGGAGATCGAGGAGATCGCCGAACTCAGGCCGCTCTCGGCGATGACAGCCGACCAAGCCCTGGTCGCTTCGCTGCCGCGATGGATGTTCCCAACTTACGTCGATGCCGAAATGCAGTTCGACATCGTGACCCGCAGCTGGATCCTGATCCACGAAGGGCGGGTCATCGTCATCGATCCCTGCACCGGGAACGGGCGCGACTTCCCGGACCATCCCCCCGCACACATGCTGGACACGCCGTACATCGAGCGTTTCGAGGCGACAGGCATCCGGGTCACCGACGTCGACTTTGTGTTCTGCACGCACCTGCACATGGATCACTGCGGCTGGAACACGACGCTGCGCGGCGGGCGGTTCGTCCCCACCTTCCCCAATGCCCAGTACATCCTGATGCGCCAAGAAATGGACCGCTGGGATCCGCGCCGGCCCGGTCACGTGCCGGTGCCGCAGAACGCAGGCACCTTCGAGAACAGCGTCTTGCCTGTGCTGGAGGCGGGGCTTGCCCGCATCGTCGACGGCCACCATACGATCTGCACCGGCGCCGAGATCGAACCGTCCTTCGGCCACACCATCGGTCATTCCAGCCTGCACCTGTCGTCCGGCGGCCAAGAAGCCTACTTTGTCGGCGACGTGTTCCATCACCCGCTGGAGATGGTCGCGCCCGGGCTGGACGACTGCACCAGCGAGAATTTCGCCTTGCTGCGTGAAACCCGGCAGCGGCTAATCGACATAGCGGTGCGCGACCGCGCCCTGATAGTCCCAGCGCACTTTCGCTGCCCGTTCGGCGGCCATCTCCATTCAAACGACGACGGTCTGGTCTTCGAGCCTTACGCCTGGCAACCGGAATCGGCCATTCCCGGCTGACCTAGTCGCCTCCCACAGGCGCGAGCAGTTCGAAGATCTTGAGATCGTCCTCAGTGGCCCGCATCGTCTCCTTAGGCAGGGTCTGGATGCACACTTGGTCTGCGCCCGCGTCCCAGTGCTCCTGGATCCGCCGGCGGATCGCGTCCTCGTCGCCCCAGGCGACGATGCTGTCGATGAAGCGGTCGGAGCCGCTGTTCTCCAGGTCTTCTTCGGTGAAGCCCATCCGCAGGAAGCTGGCTCGGTAGTTGGGCATCACGGTCGAATGGCCGAGTACACGGCGGCCAATGGCCCGCGCGATGGCGGGATCGGTCTCGAGGATGACCATCTGCTCGGGACAAAGCAGTTTATCTGGCCCAAGGATTTCCCGCGCCCTGACCGTATGCTCGGGCGTGACTGATCAGGAACCAGATTCCCAGCTCGCCCAATTTCATTCGCATTCACTCCTTGGCATCAGCGTGCGCCGGCAAGGTCCGGCGCGGTCCTGCCCGGCAGCACATCGTCGAATTGCACCTCCATCGATCGCACTCCGCGAATGATCGCTCCGAGCGGCCCCGGATGCGCCGGATCAGCGAGCCGCAGGCCCGGCAACCGGTCGAGCAAGGTGGGCAGTCCCGTGACCAGTTCCGCCCGGGCGAAATGCACACCCAGGCAGATGTGGATGCCTCGGCCGAAGGACAGGTGGGTCGGCTGCATCGGACTCGGAAAGCGATCGAGCCGAAATGCGAAGGGGTCGGCAAAGCGCTCGGGATCGTAGTTGGCCGAAGCGTATAGCGCAGATGAACTGGTAGCGGTCGCGGTAATCCTCGAAACTGGCCATCACCGCCCCATCCCAATCACAGCCACGGATCTACGTGGATCTTGCCGGAGCCACGCGAACCGGACCGAAGCTGCCCCATCGCATCCGGCAGGTCGTCCAGGCCAATGACCTTGCTGACCATCACCGCCGGGTCGACATCGACGCGGTCGAGTGCGCGGGCGGTGCTCTCGAACTCCGCCACCGTGTAACCACGCGGAAACAGCAGGCGAACTTCCTTGTGCGTCATCAGAGCCGGCACGACGGGGTCGCCATGCTGGCACATGCCCAGCGACAGGATGGTGCCCCGCGCCCGGACGACCTGCGAGGCGAGCTCGAGCATGCCCGGCTTGCCGACACATTCCACGACCACCTCCGGCGCGCCGTCCAGGACCGTGGCAATTCGCGCCTGATCGTCAGGATCAAACCCGAACATTGCGTCGGCGCCCATCGCCATGACCGACTCCTCCCGGTGCGCCGAGCGCGACATGACACCGATCTTGCCGGCCCCCAACCGCCGCGCCCAGAAGATCGCCGACAAGGCCATGGCCCCGGCGCCGATCACCAGGACCCTGGAACCGGGCTCCATCCGGGCAAAATTCAGGGCGTGCAGGCCGCAGGACATTGGCTCGACCAGCGCCCCATCTGCGAAGCTTAGCGATCCCGGGAGGCATATGGCCGCCGCTTCCGGAACGACCATGAATTCGCCGAAGCCGCCGACAAGGAAGCCGTTGACCTCGCAGAACAAGGGGTTGCCGGTAGCGCACCCGTCGCAGGCGCCGCAGGGGGCGACCGGCAGGCCCGCAATGCGCGCGCCGGACGGGAGGGAGGTGTCACGGCCGGCCTCGACGACCTCGCCGGCCCACTCGTGTCCGAACCGGCCATGCGGAAGGTATAGTGGTCCTGCGCCGGTCATCGCCACATCGCTGCCGCAAATCCCGCAGCGATGTACGCGGACGAGCAGCTCGCCAGGTCCCGGCTGCGGATCGGGCAGGTTTTCGACCGAGATCGGTCTGTTCGGCCCGTTGTAGATGGCGGCGCGCAAGGTGGTTCTCCGTATGGCCGCGAAACTGTGTCAGGCGATCAAGGGAAACCGCGCTTCGTCGTCCAGCAGCTGCAGGTGGCGCATCCCGGTCGTGTCATAAGCTTCCGGCGGCGCCCCGGTCCAACGGGCATCGGCGGGATTGGTCATCACCAGCCAGGCCCAGCGGGGCGTGTCAGTACGGTTTTCCGAGGCGCTGTGAGCCAGCATGACTGAATGGACTGTGGCGTCTCCCGCGCGATAGGCAAAAGGCCCCGACGGCGGGCAACGCTCCGGAAGGTCGGGATAGTCATCCAGCAGGCTTCCGCCCGCGCGATAGGTCGCATAGTGACCCAGCGCCCCCAGACGATGCGAACCACTGTAGAATGACATTGTGCCCGATTCCTCCGGCAGGTCGGCCAGCGCGATCCAGAAGGTCATGCCTCCCGAGCGATCGAGCCCCCAGTTTATGAAATCCTGATGGCAGAAGGTCTCCCCGCCGCCGGGGTGCCGGGTGTCCCATGCCGCAGGCAGCTTCGGCGCGAAGATGTCGCCAAAATAACGGACCCCGATGGCGGGATGGCGGCCCATCAGCAGCTTCGCATTGGCGCCGATGCCGTCGATCAGGGTCCGCAGTTCGGGACTGCCGGGCCCGTCGCTAACCTCTGGATTGAAAAACGGCTGCTGGATGGGCGCGATGGCGTTGCCCTGCCCATCATCGCCCATTCTGGCCTGGGCCATCTCGCGCAACCTTCGCACGGTCTGCGGACTCACGAAACCCGGCAACCTGGTCCAGCCGTTGCGGTCGTAGTCCGCGATCTCGTCGGCGGACACCGCACGGCAGGACAGCGCGCTGTCCCCTGCAAGCATGGACTCAGCCATCGCTCCTCGTCCCCTATCGAGCCCGCTCGTACTCCGGCGGGGTCTTACTGATCTGACGCACCTTGCCGCACCGGGTTTCGGGGGTGCAAGCCCAGTTAGCGTTGCGCGCTTGCCGAAGCGTGGCAAGTTTGGAACGATCTTCGCAGTGGTGCCAATGATGGATTCGCGCGCAAGCGCCACAAGCGGCAGGAACATGCCACAGGCCTGACGAAGATTTGGGTATAATGCCGACTGCATAAGGTCCGACCGGCCTTGCAGCACAAGCGGGAGACGGAAGGAATGACAGCGAAATTCGGCGCGATCAGCACGACGGAGGAGGTGCTCTCCGGGGTCGATCTGTCAGGCAAGCGGGTGCTGGTCACCGGCGTGTCGGCAGGCCTGGGGGTGGAAACGGCGCGGGTGATTGCCGCGCACGGCGCCCAGGTCGTGGGCACGGCTCGCGATCTGAACAAGGCCCGCAACGCCCTATCGGCCTTCGCCGACCTCCCGATCGAACTGGTCGAATGCGACCTGGCGTCGCTGGCCAGTGTGCGGCGCTGCGCCGACGAACTCCTCGCAAGCTACGACCGGTTCGACGTGCTGATCGCGAACGCGGGCGTTATGAACTGTCCGCTTGGGGAGACCGCAGACGGCTTCGAGACCCATTTCGGCACCAATCACCTAGGCCACTTCGTGCTGCTGAACCGGCTCGTTCCGCTGGTGCCGGCAGGTGGTCGCGTCGTCATCCTGTCGTCGAGCGCGCACGGGGCCTCCGACGTGAATCTCGAGGATCCAGGGTTCGAGCGCACGGACTATGATCCTTTCGGGGCCTATGGCAGGTCCAAGACCGCGAATGTCCTGTATGCAGTGGAACTGGACCGGCGGATAAAGCAGCGCGGCGTCCGCGCCACCGCGCTGCATCCGGGCGGGATCATGACCGAGTTGCTCCGCTACACGTCGCCAGACATGCTACTGGACATGACCACTCGTTCAGCCCGTGATGTCGAGCCGGCCGCCGGTGATCTGCCTGCCGTGAAGTCGGTGGAACAGGGCGCAGCGACCACGGTCTGGGCGGCTTTCGTTGCTCCTGCCGAGGAGATCGGTGGGCGCTACTGCGAAGATTGCCATGCCGCCGAGCCGGCCAGCTCCGGAGGCGGCGTGCGGCCCTATGCGCTGGACCCGGAACGCGCGAAAGCCCTATGGTCAAAAAGCGAAGGAATGGTCGGTGAGCAATTCCCGGAAAGCGGCACAACCGGCTGATCAAGTCGCAAGCCTGAGAGGATTGCGTTGCCATGCCCAAGTTACTTGAAGGCAACCAGCAAGTCGGCAAGATCGTGGTCACGGTCTGAATGGAGATGAACCAGATGCTGCCTCCTCACCTGCCGACCCGCGACTACATGCAGATGGCCTGGGTCGTTCCCGATTTGCACGCAGCCATTGATGGCTGGGTGAAGAAGGGCGGGGTCGGCCCCTTCTTTGTCTTTGATGCCGCCGAATTCGGCAATCCGGTCTATCGCGGCAAGCCGTCGATCACGCCCAACGCCGCCGCGGCCATGGCCTACGCCGGTGACATGCAAATCGAGCTGATCTCGCCGCTCGACGATATTCCATCCTACTGGACCGATCGCACGCCCCGCGGCCGGACGGCGCTTCATCACGTTGCCGTCAACAGCGTGGACTATGGTGCCGACCTTGAGTTCTTCACCGCCGGGGGGGCGGAGGTAGCGTTCAGCGGGCTGATGATGGGTTACCCGGTTTGCTGGATCGATACCATCGACACCCTTGGCTTCATGATGGAACTGATGACGCCCAATCCCGTCGCCGACAGCGTCTTTAGCCAGATCAAGGCGGCATCTGTGAACTGGGACGGGACGGACCCGGTTCGGAAGCTGGGCTGATCCGGTTGTCTCTGAGGCTGGCAAAGGGCCGGGCTTGGGGACATACTAGGCCATAACAATCACGCCATTCGGCTGGCGCGGGAGGAGAAGGAACCGACAGGATGCTAGAAATCGATCACGATACATTGCACCAAGCGATGCCAGCTGACGAATCCGCCGGGCTCGGCGTCGATCGCCTGCTGGATCCGAGGCGTCCGATCATCCCAGCGGCCGGAGTGTTGCCGGGCAGGATCAAGGCAAAGGCGTACGACAACCAGCGTCATCGGCGTGCACTAATTCTGGCGGCAGTGCGGCGGCTGCTGATCGAGGAGGGGTACAAGGGCGTGCAGGTCCGACGGATCGCCGACCTGTCCGGGGTGGTGGTCCAGACCATCTACAACCTGGTCGGTCCGCGCGACCTCGCCATCGTCGAGGCGATTGCCGATTACACCTCGCATGTCGCCCGGCTTTTGCCATTCGATCCGCAAGACCCGACGGCGATGATGAAGGTCATCGAGCACCAGGGACGGTCGGTCATGACCACACCCGAATTCTCGCGCCAGGTGAGCCTCATGTATTTTTCGGAGGCCCGCCACATCTTCCAGGAGTACCGCCAGCGGCAGATCCGGAACATCTACCTGCTGCTGGCCAAGCAGAAGCACAACCGGGTCCTTCGGCGCGACGCCGATTGCCGGGTGCTGGCCGAGGAGATGATGTTCTACTCCAGCGCGCTATTCGTGGAATGGGCCGATCTTTCCTTTCCCATGGAAACGCTGATCTCGCGCGTGATCTCGGGACAAAGTCATATCCTGGCATCAGCAGTGGCGCCGGATTACGCGATCTTCATGACCCCGCCTTTGGTGAACCTGGGTCGCCACTGACCGCCCGCTGTTCAAGTGCGGCGAACTTTCGCTAGACGACGCTGAGCGGTGCTGTCAGTCTTCTGCGAACCGGTCTCCACATGGCAGTCCCCGTTCTATGAAGCTGGCAGCCTAGGCCACAAGCATTTGCCACTCAGCCAAGGCAGCTGAGCGACGTTCCTTGTAGGTGTCTCTATCGACGAGATGACGCTCGAGTTGGAAGTGATTGTGGACGTTGGCGTGGACCGATGCGAACTTTTGCAAGCTCTTCATTCGGCGAAACCTGAGCATCGCTCGCTCTCGCCTGCGCAGGGGCAAATGACTGTTCTCGGCCCGGTTGTTCGCCCAGCGTCCAACCTCCTGTTTCTGCCGGTTTCCCAGCTCGTTCATGGCAGCGCCGTAAGAGCGATTTCCATCGGTAGTAATTGTCACCGGGCTACCATGGCGCTTCAGCGCCTTCTTCATGAACCTCAACGCCGCGGCCTTGTCGCGGGTCTTGGTAACGTAGCTCTCGAGCACTTCGCCTTCGTGATCGACCGCACGCCACAGGTACATCAGCTCGCCGTTGATCTTAACGTACATCTCGTCGAGATTCCATTTCCAATGGCGAAAGCCGCGCATTCGGCTCACCCGCTGCCGCCGGATGTCTGCGGCGAAGATCGGACCAAATCGATGGAGCTGTCAGTCCAATGCGAACCGTTCTCCACTGGTTAGACGACTCCTTCTCCGGCCGAGCCTCAGGTCGCAATCGACTGCCACTCGACCATTGCGGCCGAGCGGCGGGCTTTGAATGTTTGGCGGTCGACGAGATGGCGCTCTGAATTGAAATGATT
>CAUJJI010000023.1 GCA_963205265.1 Pseudomonadota bacterium | reverse complement strand
GGCCGGAAGGCGGCGCCTGGGAGAAGTCGCGCCGAGCGGCGAGCCCCCTCCACCACCGGCTGCGCCGGCGGTCCCCCTCCCCGTTCCGGGGAGGAACAATGAACCGCCGCGCCGTCTATTGCGGCTCGGCCACGCCCGCCGACCCGCGCTATCTCGACCTCGCCCGCCACGTCGGCGAAACCCTGGCGCGGCGCGGGATCGGCGTGGTCTACGGCGGCGGCCGCCTCGGCCTCATGGGCGCGGTGGCCGGCTCTGCCCTCGCCGCGGGCGGCGAAGTGATCGGCGTCATCCCCGATGCCCTGGTCAGCCGCGAGGTCGCCAATCCCGACTGCACCGAGCTGCGCGTGGTCTCGGGCATGCACGAGCGCAAGCTGGCCTTTACCGAGCTGTCCGACGGCTTCCTGACGCTGCCCGGCGGCGTCGGCACGATGGACGAGCTGTGGGAAGCGGTGAGCTGGGCGCAGCTCGGCTATCATGCCAAGCCGGTCGGGTTGCTCAACGCCTTCGGCTTCTTCGACCAGCTGCTCGCCTTCAACCAGCACATGGCCGAGGCCGGCTTCATCCGCCCTGCCCATCGCGGCATCATCATGGCCGAGCACGAGCTCGACCTGCTGCTCGAGCGCATGGCCGCGCACCAGCCGACGACCCCGATCTTCGCGATGAAAGCCAGCGAGCTTTGATCGATCGCGCCGGCAGGGCGGAGCTGGTCGAGCATGCGCGCCTTTCCATCGCGCGCGGATCGAAGAGCTTCGCCGCCGCCAGCCGCCTGTTCGACCGCGCGACTCGCGAAAAGGTGTGGCTGCTCTACGCCTGGTGCCGCGCCTGCGACGACATCGCCGATGCCCAGGACCACGGCGGCGCGCTGGGCGACCAGTCGGACGCGGGGGAGCGGCTGGCCACGATCCGCGAGCTTACCGGCCGTGCGCTGGCGGGCGAGGCCACCGGGCGGCCTGCCTTCGACGCGCTGGGCCTGGTCGCGCGCGAAACCGGCGTGAGCGCCGCGATGGCCGAGGACGTCGTCGCCGGCTTCGCTCTCGACGCTTCGGCCTGGCGGCCGGCAAGCGAGGCGGACATGCTGCGCTACTGCTACCACGTCGCCGGCGCGGTCGGGGTGATGATGGCCGTGGTCATGGGCGTCGCGCCCGGCGACGAGGACACGCTCGACCGCGCCTGCGATCTCGGCCTCGCATTCCAGCTCGCCAACATCGCGCGCGACGTCGCCGAGGATCATGCCGCCGGGCGCTGCTACCTGCCCGGCGATTGGCTGGCCGAGGCGGGGATCGCGCCCGACGATCTGATGGAAGCGCGCCACCGTCCGGCCGTCGGCCGAATGCTGCGCCGCCTGGGCGCACTCGAGGCGGGCTACGAGGCCTCGGCGCGCGTCGGCGCGGCGCGGCTGCCGTTCCGCAGCCGCTGGGCGGTGCTCGCGGCGGCCGGCATCTACGGCGCGATCGCGCGCGAGGCGGCGCGGCTCGGCGAAACGGCGCTGGACCGCAGGATCGTCACCTCGCGCGCGGCCAAGGCGGGCTTCGTGGCGCGGGGGCTGGCAGGGGCGCTGCTGCCGGTGAAGCCGGCACCGGTCCCCGCGCTGTCGCGGCGCCAACTTGCTGCGTCGGCGCGGGAAAATGCTGCAGACTATGCTGCGCGGTAAAGCATTGGTTTTATTTGTGTTCGTCGTCCCGAGCTCGACCCGGGTCCGCTCTCGCCAGGGCGCAGCATTCCGTCAACGAGGCCGGCGGTCCCGGCTTTCGCCGGGACGACGGGAGCCTCATCCCCCCATGTACCCCGCCAGTGCCGCCTGCTGCGCCGCATCCAGCCGCAGCCCCAGCTTCGTCCGCCGCCACAGCACGTCGTCCGCGGTCCGGGCCCATTCCTCGCGGCGCAGGTAGTCGACTTCGGCCTCGCTCAGCCCGGCCCCGAAATCCTGTCCGCAGTCGTTGCGCAGCCAGGCGAAGGCGCGGGTGCCGTAGGCCTTGGCGATGCGGTCGGCGTCGGCATCCGCCAGGAAGGCGAAGCGCGCCGCCAGCTCTGCTTTCAAGGCCGCGGCGCCGTCGACCGGGAAGTCGCCGCCCGGCAGCGGGCGCGTCCGCGTCCAGGCCGGGCCGGACAGCGCGGGTAGCCGCTCGGCCAGCAGGTCCACCGCTTCCTCTCCCAGGTGGCGGTAAGTGGTGATCTTGCCGCCGTAAACGCTGAGCAGCGGCGCGCCCTCGCCCGGCTCCGACAGCTCCAGCCGATAGCCCCGCGTCGCCGCTTCCGGGCGGCCCGAGCCGTCGTCGATCAGCGGCCGGACGCCGGCATAGCTCCAGACGACGTCGGCAGCGGTGATCGCTCGGGCAAAGTAGCGGTTCACCCCTTCGCAGAGGTAGGTGATCTCCGCCGCGCTGGCGCGGACATCGCCGAGCGGGCCCTGGTGATCGGCATCGGTCGTGCCGATCAGCGTGAAGTCGCGCTCGTAGGGAATGGCGAAGAAGATGCGCGTGTCGGGGAGCTGGAAGAAATAGGCGTAGGGGTGGTCGAACAGCTTGCGCACGACGATGTGCGAGCCGCGCACCAGCCGCATCCGGTAGTCGGGCGCCTCGCCCGCCAGCCGCAGGACTTCGAGCACCGCCGGCCCGGCGGCATTGACCAGCGCGTCGGCGTAGAAAGTCCCGGCCGGCGTGGCGATCGCCCAGCCCGCCCCGTCGCGCCGCGCGGCGGTTACGGGAGTGCGCGTCCGCACCTCGGCGCCGTGCGCGGCGGCATCCATCGCGTTGAGGACGACCAGCCGGGCATCGTCGACCCAGCCGTCGGAATATTCGAAGCCGACATGGAAGCGCTTCTGCAGCGGCCCGCCGGCCGGATGGCGGCACAGGTCCACCGTCCGCGTCTTCTGCAGCCGCCTGCGCCCGCCGATATGGTCGTAGAGGAACAGGCCCAGCCGCAGCAGCCAGGCTGGCCGCAGCCCCTTCGCATAGGGCAGGACGAAACGCATCGGCCAGATGATGTGCGGGGCGATCCGCCACAGCGCCTCGCGCTCGCCCAGCGCTTCGCGGACCAGGGCGAACTCGTAGTGCTCGAGATAGCGCAGCCCGCCGTGGATCAGCTTGGTCGAGGCGGACGAGGTGCCGCCGGCGAGGTCGCCGGCTTCCAGCAGCAGGACTCTCGCGCCGCGCCCGGCCGCGTCGCGCGCGATCCCGGCGCCGTTCACGCCCCCGCCGATCACGGCAAGGTCGTAGCGCGCGCTCACACCTGGGGGACCTGTCCGTGCAGCCGCCGGAACAACCGCCCGCGCTCGCTGAACAGCACCAGCAGCAGCGCGCTCGTCCCCGCGGCGAGCAGCGCCAGGGCCAGCGGCCGCGCGGTGCCGTCGTAGAGCTGGCCGATCGCCGCGCCCAGCATCGCCCCGGTCGAGATGCGGATGAAGGCCTGGACCGATGCCGCCGCGCCCGCCATCCGGGCGAAGGGCTGCAGCGCGATCGACTGGAAGTTGGCGCCGATGAAGCCCATCATGCACAGGTTGAGCGTCATCACCACGGTGAACTGCCCGATCGTCTGGTGCGGCTGCGAGGCCAGCCAGAGCTGCAGCGCGGCGAAGCAGATATAGGCAAGCACTGCCGTGTGCGAAACGCGCCGCGCGCCGAAGCGCTCGACGATTCGGGAATTGGTGAGATTGGCCCCGGCCATCATCAGCGCCATGGCGCCGAAGATCAGCGGGAACGTTTCGCCCGCGCCGAAATGCTCGGCGAGAAGCTGCTGCGAGCTGTTGATGTAGCCGAACAGCGCCCCCTGGACCAGCGCCATGCCGACGATATAGCCGATCGAGCTGCGATGCAGCAGGGCGATCCGCATGTTGCCCGCGATCGCGCCGACGCGAATCGTCTGGCGGTATTCGGGATGAAGCGTCTCCGGCAGGCGCAGGAAGGTCCAGAGGCACACCATCGCGGCCATCAGCGCCATCACGCCGAAAATCCAGCGCCAGCTCGCCACCAGCAGTATCGCCTGGCCCAGGCTCGGCGCGGCCATCGGTACGATCATGAAGGTCATGCCGACCAGCGACTGGGTGCGCGCCATGCGGTCGCCCGAATAGCGGTCGCGGATCACCGCCGCGCTGGTCACCAGCATGCCCGAGGACAGCAGCCCCTGGCACCCGCGCAGGACGAGCAGGGTGGTGAAATCGCTCACCAACGCCCCGGCGGCGCTGAACAGCGCATAGCCGACAAGGCAGGTGAACAGCACCGGCCGACGCCCGAAGCGGTCGGCCAGCGCGCCGGGAAACAGCGAGCCGAGGCCCGAGCAGATGAGGAACACCCCGATCACCAGCTGGCGGTCGTTGGGATCGCCGACGCCGAGATCGCTGGCAATGACGCCGATGCCCGGCAGCATCACGTCGATCGCCAGCGCCTGCAGTGCCTGGAGCATGGCCATCAGGCCGACGAATTCGCGTTCCCCCATCGGGAAGGGCTTGCTGGCGGTGGGGGAAGTCATGCGCAGGGTAATGGCCGATGGCGAAAGCGATGGCTAGGGCCAAGTCCTTCTTCCGCCGGCACAAGCCGGGATGCACCGTCGTCCCGGGCAGACGTGTCGCGCATCGTGGCGATCTGCTAGGATCACCCCATGTCCGCCAGCGAAGACGACCAGGAAGGTGAGCAGGCGATCGGCCTCCGCAAGATCATCCATGTCGACATGGATGCCTTCTTCGCCAGCGTCGAGCAGCGCGACGATCCCTCGCTGCGCGGCAAGCCGGTGGCGGTGGGCGGCTCTTACGAACGCGGGGTCGTGGCGGCGGCGAGCTATGAGGCGCGCGTCTTCGGCGTGCGCTCGGCAATGCCTTCGGTGCGCGCGGCACGGCTGTGCCCCGGGCTGATCTTCCGCCGGGCGCGCTTCGACGTCTACCGCCAGGTGTCCAACCAGATCCGCGCGATCTTCCAGGACTATACGCCGCATGTCGAACCCCTCGCGCTCGACGAGGCCTATCTCGACGTCACCGACGACCTCAAGGGCATCGGCTCGGCCACGCGCATCGCCGAGATCATCCGCCACCGCATCCGCGAGGAGACCGGCGGCCTCACTGCCAGCGCCGGCGTATCGTACAACAAGTTCCTCGCCAAGCTCGCCAGCGACCACAACAAGCCCGACGGGCTCTGCGTCGTACGGCCGGGCGAAGGCGCTGCATTCGTCGCCGCCATCCCGATCCGGCGCTTCCACGGCATCGGCCCGCGCGGTGCGGAGAAGATGGCGAAGCTGGGGATCGAGACCGGCGCCGATCTCGCAGCGCGCGACATCGCCTTCCTGCGCCATCATTTCGGCACGATGGCCGACTACCTCTACCGCGCCGCGCGAGGGATCGACCTGCGCCGGGTGAGCGCCAATCGCCCGCGCAAGTCGCTTGGCGGCGAACGGACCTTCGCGCGCGACCTTTCGTCCGGCTCCGCGCTACGCGAGGCGCTGGACACCATCATCGACATCGTCTGGGACCGGATCGAGCGTGCCGAGGCCCGCGGCCGGACGGTCACGCTCAAGCTCAAGCACACCGACTTCACCAGCCTCACGCGGGCGAAATCGCTGGGCCGCCCGGTGGCCGACAAGCGGGAATTCGCCGGGCTCGGCCATGCGCTGCTGGCCGAAGTGCTGCCGCTGCCGCAGCCGGTGCGGCTGATGGGGCTTACCCTGTCGGCGCTGGAGGGGGACCGGGAGCCGGAGGCCCAGGACGGGCAGCTGTCGTTGCTCTGAGCCAGCCGGGCAGCTGCTCGCGCAGCATGGCCGACATTTGCTCGGGCAAGGCCTCGAGTGCGAAGAAGCGAGTCTCGACGATCTCGCGGCCGTCGGGACAGGGCATGTCGAAAGTCCGCCCGGCGACGATGTGCACCGTGTTGCCGGCGCCGTGGACCTGCTCGATCTCGCGGGTGATTTCGGCAGCCTCGTGCAGCCTGCAGCCGGTTTCCTCCCACAGCTCGCGCATCGCTCCCGCCAGCGGGTCCTCGCCGCGGGCGAGCCCGCCGCCCGGCGGCATCCAGTTTCCCGAGCCGTAGGAATGGCGCACCAGCAGTACCCGCTCCTCGCGGTCGAAGGCCAGCACGCGGCAGCCGTGAAGCCGCGGCCGGCGGATGCGCCACCAGCGGATCCTGACGCCGTGGGCGACTTGCAGCAGCCGGCGGTGCAGCGGCGGGGGAATCAGGTGAAGCATGTCACCGCCCGCGGCGCCGCCTTGAGCAGCCGCGCGACCGGCAGGTCGTTGTCGCCGGCGGCGGCGGCTTCGAACAGCGCCCGCTTTTCCGCGCCGCGTATGACGAACATCACCTCGTCGCTGGCCAGCAATGCCGGGATCGTCAGGCTGAGGCGGTCGAACGGCGCTTCGGGCGGCAGCGGGTCGGGCGTGATCCGCCGCAGCGGCAGCGGATCGTCGGCACGGGGATCGGCGCTGGGGAACAGCGAGGCGACGTGCCCGTCGCCGCCCATGCCCAGCCAGGCCAGCGCGAAGTGCGGCGGCGCCGCGTCCTCGGCGAGAGCGATCACCTGCGCCCCCACCGGCTCGAGCAGCGCGCGAATTCGCCCGACGTTGCTGGCGGCGTGGTCCTCCGCAACCATCCGGTCGTCCCCCGGCCAGACCGCCACCCGCGCCCAGGCCAGCGGTGCTTTCGCCAGCTCGGCCAGGATCGGGAACGGCGTCGTGCCGCCGGGTACGGCGATCGCCACGTCGTCCGCCGAGATCGCCAGCGCGGCACCCAGCCGCTCGGCGATCCAGCGGGCGATCTCGGCGTCCGAAGCGCCTGCGATGATGCGGGGAGCGGGCATGGCGGCAAGCTTACCACCGCGCGGGGAGAGAGGGGAGAGGGCTAAAGCGCGGGCCCAAGAACCTCCCTTGCCCGGGGGAGGGTCTGCCGGCTAATGCCGCAGGTCCAGCCCCAGCGACCTCGCCACCAGCGCCGCCTGCGTCCGGTTCGACACGTCGAGCTTGCGCATGATCGCGGTCATGTGCGCCTTGACTGTCGGCACGCTGATCCCCAACGAATAGGCGATCTGCTTGTTGAGCTGCCCGTCGAGCACGGCCAGCAGCACTTTGAGCTGCGTCGGCGTGAGATCGGCAACGTCGTGCCGGACCGCGTCGAGCGGCTCGCCGTCGCGCGGGCGGGCGGGCGGCGCCTTGCCGCCGAGGGCATCGGCGATGGCCGCCTCGATCACCGCCAGGTCGCTGTCCTTGCGCAGGAAGCCGACCGCGCCGAAAGCCCGCGCCTCGTCCGCCGCACCGGATCCCTCGGCGCTCGAGACGACCAGGATCGGCACCGAGGGCCGCTCGGCATGGAGCAGCGCGATGCCCGAATAGCCGACGGCGCCGGGCATCTTGAGGTCGAGCAGGACCAGCCGCAGGTTCTCGGCCTCGACCGCGGCATGCGCCGCCGCCGAGAGCGTCCCCGCCTCGACCACCCGCGCATCGGGCAGAACCCGGTTTACCGCCAGCGCCAGCGCTTGCCGGAACAGCGGGTGGTCGTCGGCGATCAGGATCGTGGCGGGAGGGATCGGATCTGGCACGCCTTCATCGCTCAGGCTTCCGCCAACAGCGGCCTGTTGGCGAGGAGATGGTCCACCACCGAAGGATCGGCCAGCGTCGAGGTGTCGCCCAGGTTGCTCACGTCGTTCTCGCCGATCTTGCGGAGGATGCGCCGCATTATCTTGCCCGATCGCGTCTTTGGCAATGCCGGGGCGAACTGGATCACGTCGGGCGTCGCGATCGGGCCGATCTCGCGCCGGACCCACTGGACGAGCTCCTTGCGCAGCGCCTCGTCGGGGGCGACGTCGGCATTGGTGGTGACGAAGGCGTAGATGCCCTGCCCCTTGATGTCGTGCGGCATGCCGACGACCGCCGCCTCGGCGACCTTGGCGTGGGCCACCAGCGCGCTCTCGATCTCGGCCGTGCCCATGCGATGGCCCGAGACGTTGATCACGTCGTCGATCCGCCCGGTGATCCAGTAGTAGCCGTCGGCGTCGCGGCGGCAGCCGTCGCCGGTGAAGTAGACCCCGGGGAAAGTCGAGAAATAGGTCTGGAAGAAACGGTCGTGGTCGCCCCAGACGGTGCGCATCTGCCCCGGCCAGCTGTCGGTGACGACGAGGCAGCCGTCGCCGGCGCCCGCGATCGGCTTGCCCTCGTTGTCGACCAGCTCGGGCTTCACCCCGAAGAACGGCCGCGTCGCGCTGCCCGGCTTGAGTGCGGTGGCGCCGGGCAGCGGGGTGATCATCGTCCCGCCGGTCTCGGTCTGCCACCAGGTGTCGACGATCGGGCAGCGCCCTTCGCCGACGACCTTGTGGTACCATTCCCAGGCCTCGGGATTGATCGGCTCGCCGACCGAGCCGAGCAGGCGCAGCGACTGGCGTGAGGTCCGCCGCACCCAGTCGTCGCCTTCGCGCATCAGCGCCCGCAGCGCGGTCGGGGCGCCGTAGAAGATCTCGACGCCGAACTTGTCGACGACTTGCCAGAACCGCGAGGGATCGGGGAAATTGGGCACGCCTTCGAACATCACCGTGGTCGCGCCGTTCATCAGCGGGCCGTAGACGACATAGGAATGGCCGGTCACCCAGCCGACGTCGGCGGCGCACCAGTAAATTTGGCCGGGGCGGTAGTCGAAGACGTACTCGTGAGTCATCGCCGCCCAGACGGCATAGCCGCCGGTGGTGTGCAGCACGCCCTTGGGCTTGCCGGTCGAGCCAGAGGTATAGAGGATGAACAGCGGGTCCTCCGCCCCCATCTCCTCGGCCGGGCATTCGGGCGACTGCGCCGCCGCAGCCTCGCGCCAGTCGATGTCGCGGCCGGCCGCCATCGCCACCTCGCCGCCGGTGTGGCGGAGCACGACCACCGTCGACACCGCCGGGCACTGGGCCAGCGCCGCGTCGACATTGGCCTTGAGCGGCACCCGCTTGCCCCCGCGCAGGCCCTCGTCGGCGGTGATCACGACGCGGCTGTCGCAGTCCTCGATGCGCCCGGCCAGCGCCTCGGGCGAGAAGCCGGCGAAGACGATCGAGTGGATCGCCCCGATCCGCGCGCAGGCGAGCATGGCGACGGCCGCCTCGGGCACCATCGGCAGGTAGATCGTCACGCGGTCGCCACGCGCGACGCCGCGGCTCTTGAGCAGGTTGGCGAAGCGGCAGACCTGTTCGTGCAGCTCGCGATAGGTGATGCGCCGCTCGGCATCGGCCGGGTCGTCGGGCTCCCACAGGATCGCCACCGTGTCGCCGCGTTCCGCGAGATGGCGGTCGAGGCAATTGGCCGCGATGTTGAGCGTGCCGTCGGCGAACCAGGCGATGCCGAAATCGTCCCGGTGGAAGCTCGTCTCTTTGACCTGGGTGAACGGCCGCATCCAGTCGATCCGCTGCGCCTGCTCCGCCCAGAAGGCTTCCGGCTGCTCGATCGAGCGGCGGTACATCGCCTGGTAGCCGGCCTCGTCGACATGGGCATTTTCGGCCCAGTCTGCGGGCACGGGGTAGACGGCTTCGGCCATTGCGCTCTCCTCTTCCGCGGACCCGCGTGTACCTGCTCTCGTCATCCCCCGATGGCGGGGACCCGCCTCCCGACCTCGCGGCCGGGGATGGCGTCGGCGATGGCTTCCCGCCTTCGCGGGAATGACGAGAGTCCCTCTCGCCGGGATGGCCACGCAAAGGTCCTTTCGTGGCGAGGCACCCTACCCGCCCCGCCCTCGCGACGGACCCTAGACCAAGGTCGTATGCGGCCCGACCATGGTCGGGCTGTTTACCGCGCCGGTCATCTCCGATCCTGCATCGATCCGAAAAGTGGGTCCGATAAGGAGAGGAAGGGATATGAGGACAAGGAGGACACGGCTGCTCGCCGGGCTGCTCGCGGCCAGCGCCTTGGCGCTGCCGGGCGCGGCGCAGGCGGCGGGTCCGCGCGAGGCGGACCTCGCCGCCCGGCTCGAGCGGCTGGAAGCGGAGATGGCGCAGCTGCGCGCCGATCTCCAGTCGGCCAGGGCCGAAGCATCACAGAACGCCGCCGCCGCCCAGGCCGCGGTGCAGGCGGCCACGGCGCAGAGCGAGCAGGCGGCGGCGCGCGTCGCCGCGCTCGAGGCAAAGCCGCAGGCCCCGGCCGAAGGCTTCCGCGCCGGCGCCACGACGATCAAGCTGGGCGGCTACATCAAGCTGATCGCCGCCAACACCCGCTACAGCGAGGGCGAGGTCGCGACCAATTCGCTGGGCCGCGACTTCTACCTGCCGCAGACCATTCCCACCGGAAAGGGCCCGTCGAGCCGCGTCGAGGACTTCACCGCCAAGCAGTCGCGCTTCTGGCTGAACTTCGCCACCGACGTATCGGGCCACACGGTCAAGGGCTACCTGGAAACCGACTTCCAGACCTCGCCCGGCGCGCAGGGTTCGCAGCGCACGACCAACGGCTACAACCTCGCGCTGCGGCGCGCCTACATGCAGTTCGACCGCTGGACCATCGGCCAGGACTGGACGACGTTCCAGTACACCGGCGCCCTGCCCGAATCGACCGACTACGTCGGCGGCGTCGAGGGCACGGTCTTCGTCCGCCAGCCGCTGGTCCGCTATTCGCTGCCGCTGAACAAGCAGCTGACGCTGCATGTCGCGGCCGAGAATCCGGAGACCGCTTCGGCCACCAGCGGCGCGGCGGCGCTCATCGAGAACGGCGACGACAGCATCCCCGATTTCGCCGCGCGCCTCGCCTATGCCGGCAAGCTGGGCGAACTCTCGCTCGCCGCCCTCGTCCGCGAGGTCCGCGTCGAGAACGCCGGCCTGTCGGAAAGCGCCATGGGCTGGGGCCTCAGCGCCGCCGGCAAGATCCTGCTGGCCGATGACAAGAGCTCGGACCTGCGCTTCATGGCCACCTACGGCCGCAACATCGGCCGCTACGTCGGGCTCAACTTCGCGCCCGACGCGGTGCTGAACCCGGCTGCCGGCAAGCTGACCGACGTCGATACCTTCGCCCTGCTCGGCGCGCTGCGCCTGGGGCTGACGCCGAAGCTGCGGCTCAACCTGATGGGCAGCTTCCAGACCGCCGACTACGCCGGCAGCCTGCCGGCGCTCGGCATAGCGTCGTACAACAAGCGCGCCTGGAGCGGGGCGGCGAACCTCTTCTACACGCCGATGAAGAACGTCGACGTCGGCATCGAATACCGCCACGGCGAACGCCGGCTGGTCAATGGCGCGGAAGGCGCGCTCGACCGCATGGAATTCGCCGCCAAGTACAGTTTCTAAACGGGAATGGGAGTGAGAGCCATGGCAACATCATCCTACGACGCTCTGCCCAAGCATCACGCGGCGACGCATGACGAAAAGCTCGTCATCACCGCCTCGTCGCTGGGCACCGTATTCGAATGGTACGATTTCTACCTCTATGGCCTACTGGCCACCTTCATCTCGAAGGTCTTCTTCGCCGGGGTGAACGAGACCACCGGCTTCATCCTCGCGCTCGGCGCCTTCGCCGCGGGCTTCGCGGTGCGGCCGTTCGGCGCGCTGGTGTTCGGGCGGATCGGCGACCTCGTCGGCCGCAAGAACACCTTCCTCGTCACCATGGGCATCATGGGCCTGTCGACTTTCGCGGTCGGCCTGCTGCCCGGCTACGACACGATCGGCATCGCCTCGCCGATCATCCTCGTCGGCCTGCGCATCCTGCAGGGCCTGGCGCTGGGCGGCGAATACGGTGGCGCGGCGACCTACGTCGCCGAGCATGCGCCCAACGATCGCCGCGGGCTCTATACCAGCTTCATCCAGATCACTGCGACTTTCGGCCTGTTCGCCGCGCTGCTGGTGGTGATCGGCTTCCGCACCGGCATGGGCGAGGAGAACTTCGCCGACTGGGGCTGGCGCGTTCCGTTCCTGATCTCGATCGTCCTGCTCGGCGTCTCGATGTGGATCCGCATGCAGCTCAACGAGAGCCCGGTCTACCAGAAGATGAAGGACGAGGGCACGACTTCGAAGGCGCCGCTGACCGAGGCTTTCGGCAGGTGGGAAAACCTGCGCTTCGTGCTGATCTGCCTGTTCGGCGCGGTCGCGGGCCAGGCGGTGGTCTGGTACGGCGGCCAGTTCTACGCGCAGTTCTACCTCGAGAAGATCCTCAAGGTCGACGGCCTCACCACCAACATGCTGGTGGCAACGGCGCTGGCGCTGGGCACGCCGTTCTTCGTCCTGTTCGGCTGGCTGTCGGACAAGATCGGGCGCAAGTACATCATCCTCGGCGGCTGCGCGCTGGCGGCGGCGACCTATTTCCCCGCCTTCCACGCGCTGTCCGACGCGGCCAATCCGGCGCTGAGCCGGGCGACCGCCTCGGCCCCGGTGACCGTCACCGCCCATGATGCCGAATGCTCGGTCCAGTTCGACCCGGTCGGCAAGAACAAGTTCGATGCGAACAGCTGCGACATCGCCAAGGCCTACCTGGCGAAGAACGGCATCAACTATGCGAACAAGGAAGCCCCGGCCGGCACCGTGGCCTCGATCTCGGTCGGCGGCCAGACGCTGGTTGCGCCCGATCCGGCCAAGGTGACCGGCACCGAGCGCGCCGACGCGATCAAGGCCTACGGCGAGGCGGTCAAAGGCGCGCTCACTGCCGCCGGCTATCCCGAGAAAGCCGACCCGGCGCAGATCGACAAGGTCAAGGTCGTCGGCGTGCTGTTCTACCTCGTGCTGCTGGTGACCATGGTCTACGGCCCCATCGCGGCGATGCTGGTCGAGCTGTTCCCCAGCCGGATCCGCTACACCTCGATGTCGCTGCCCTACCACCTCGGCAACGGCTGGTTCGGCGGCTTCCTGCCGACGACCGCCTTCGCCATGGTCGCGGCAACCGGCGATATCTACTACGGCCTGTGGTATCCGGTCGTGGTGGCGAGCGCGACGGTGGTCATCGGGTTGCTGTTCCTGCCCGAGACCTTCAAGCGCAATATCGACGATTGATACCCCGGGAAGCGCCGCGCCGGGATCGGATTTGCCCCCGATCAAGGCGCGGCGCCAGCCGTGGGGCATAGGCGCGCCATCCCAAGGAGTAGACCATGACCCTGACCGACCAAATCGTCACCCGCTCCGGCGTAAGCCTGTCCGTGCGCCCCGCCACCGAGGCCGACGAGGCCACGCTCAGCGCCTTCTTCGACGCGGTCAGCGACGAGGACCGGCGCTTCCGCTTCTTCGCCGCGGGCGAGCACGTCAGCCACGAGCAGCTCGACCCGCTGCTCCACGCCGACCACTTTCGCTCGGAAAGCTTCCTCGGCTTCGACGCCGCGTCGGGAGAACTGGTCGCCTCGGCGCTGCTGGCCTGCGACGGCCGGCTCGATACCGGCGAGATCGCGGTGTCGATCCGCAGCGACTACAAGGGCAAGGGCGTGGGCTGGGCGCTGCTCGACCTGCTCGCCCGCGAAGCCCAGCGCCGCGGCGTGCGCCGGGTGATCTCGATCGAAAGCCGCGACAACCACGCCGCGATCGAGCTGGAGCGCGAGAAGGGCTTCGTGCCCGAACCGTTCGACGGCGACCCGACGCTGGTCGTGCTGTCGAAGACATTCCGCTAGATAGAGATTGGCGATTCATGCGAACAGCCGGCTTCTCGTCACCCCCGCGAAGGGGGTGCCCAGCCAGGCTATCGTCGCCGACGCTCCGCTCCGCGAAAGTGAGAGGCCGGATGGGCCCCCGCTTCGCGGGGGTGACGGGGTTGGTTTGCTCGATTGGATCGCGCTGAACGGAAGGAGGGCAGGATGAGCGAGGCCTACGACACCGCCTGGCAACGGAGCATCGACGATCCGCAGGGCTTCTGGCTCGAGGCGGCAGCGGCGATCGACTGGGAGACCGCTCCCTCGGCCGGCTGGAGCGAGGCCGAGGGCTGGTTTCCCGGCGCAAGCCTCAACACCTGCCGCAACTGCGTGGACCGGCATGTCGAGGCAGGGCGCGGCGCGGCCACGGCGCTGATCTATGACAGCCCGGTCACCGGCACGATCCGCAGCTACAGCTACGGCGACCTGCTCGACGAGGTCGGGCGCGTCGCCGCGATGCTGGCTTCGCTCGGCATAGCCAAGGGCGACCGCGTCATCGTCTACATGCCGATGATCCCCGAGACCGTCTTCGCCATGCTCGCCTGCGCCCGGCTGGGCGCCATCCATTCGGTGGTCTTCGGCGGCTTCGCCCCGCTCGAACTCGCCAAGCGCATCGACGACGCGGCGCCGAAGCTGGTCCTCACCGCATCCTGCGGCATCGAGGGCAGCCGCACCATCGCCTACAAGCCGATGGTCGACGAGGCGCTGGCGCTGGCCGCGCACAAGGTCGACCACGTCGTCCTGCTGCAGCGCGAGCAGCTGTGGGCCGCGCTGGAGTCGCCGCGCGACCTCGACTGGGCGGAGCTGCGGGCCCAGACGGCCGGCGACCGGCTGCCCGCCTGCGTGCCGGTGGCAGCGGCGGACCCGCTCTACATCCTCTACACCTCGGGGACGACCGGCACTCCCAAGGGCGTGGTGCGCGACAACGGCGGCCATGCCGTCGCGCTCGCCTGGTCGATGGCCGGCATCTACGGCATCGGCGCCGGCGATACCTTCTGGGCAGCTTCCGACGTCGGCTGGGTCGTCGGGCACAGCTACATCGTCTACGCGCCGCTGCTGGTCGGGGCGACGACCGTGCTGTTCGAGGGCAAGCCCGTCGGCACGCCCGATCCGGGCACGTTCTGGCGCACCATCGACCGGCACGGGGTGAAGGCCTTCTTCACCGCGCCCACCGCGATCCGCGCAGTGCGCAAGGAAGACCCCGAGGGCAGGTTCCTGCGCGAGATCGGCACCGGCCGGTGCCAGGCCATCTTCCTGGCCGGCGAGCGCGCCGATCCGGGCACGATCGCCTGGCTCGAGGAAACCTCGGGCCTGCCGGTGATCGACCACTGGTGGCAGACCGAGCTGGGCTGGCCGGCCATCGCCAGCTGCCTTGCCCTGGGCGACCTCAGGCGCAGGCGGGGCAGCGCCGGCTTCCCGGTGCCGGGCTACGCATTCGCGATCCTCGGCGACGACGGCCAGCCGCTACCCGCGGGGGAAAGCGGCGCCGTCGTCATCCGCGCTCCGCTGGCGCCGGGCGCCTTCCGCACGCTGTGGAACAATCCGGCGGGCTTCGCCAAGAACTTCGCCGCCTATCCCGGCTACTACGAGACCGGCGACGCCGGCCACTTCGACGCCGACGGCTTCCTCCACATCATGGGCCGCACCGACGACATCATCAACGTCGCCGGCCATCGCCTGTCGACCGGGCAGATGGAGCAGATCGTCGCGCAGCAGGACGGCATCGCCGAATGCGCGGTGATCGGCGCCGACGATCCGATCAAGGGCATGATCCCGGTCGCCTTCTTCGTTCCGCGCGCCGGAGCCGACGACGACGCCACCATCGCCGCGCGCGTCATAGCCGCGGTGCGGGCCGAGCTCGGCCCCGTGGCGGCGCTGAAGACCGTCCATGCCGTGCCGCAGCTGCCCAAGACGCGATCGGGCAAGATCCTGCGCAACCTGCTGCGCAAGATCGTCAACGGCGAAAGCTTCGCCACCCCCGCGACGATCGACGATCCCGCCGTGCCGGGCCTGATCCAGCAGGCGATGGGAGCCGGAGCGAAGGTCGGGTAGCGGGCTTTCGCCGCCGGGCTCCCTGGCGCGTGATGACCTCGATGCGGATCGCTTCAAGCTAGCATGTCCGTGCCCTGGCCCGCTTCGCCCCCTCCCGCCCGTGGCCGGCGGGAAACCTGCTTGAGCGCCTGCAGCAGGACGAGCGGCGCCAGGCTCATCGCCGCTACAACGGACCAGGCCTGCAGCCCGATCGGCGCCAGCATCAGCGTGTCGGCCAGGAGAGGAACGTAGGGCGGGACGGCGAGCAGTGCGGTGCACAGCGCCAGCGCTGCCCAGATCCAGGGATTGCAGGTGATCTCGTTGCGCCAGGCCGACGAGCCGCTCGGCCGCATGTTGAAGACGTGCCCCAGCTGGGCGAAGGCAAGCGTCAGGAACGTGGTGGTGACGAGCGCGCGGCCCTCCAGTCCGAGCCAGTAGCGCGCCAGCAGCAGCGAGCCCAGCGTGCCCGCGGTCAGGACGAGGCCGTGGAGGACGATCCCGCGCCACTGCCTGCGTCCCAGGATCGGCTCGCCCGGCGACCGCGGGGGGCGCTGCATCACCTGGGCGTCGCCTTCGCCGCTGGCGAGCGCGAATGCCGGGAACACGTCGGTGACGAGGTTCAGGTAGAGGATCTGGATCGGCATGAGCGGCAGGGGCAGCGCCAGCAGCACCGCCAGTCCCACGACCAGCACCTCGCTCAGGTTGCAGGACAGCAGGAAGGCCGCAAACCGGCGGATATTGCCGAAGATGACCCGGCCCTCGCGTATCGCCGAGACGATCGTCGGGAAGGCATCGTCGAGCAGGATCATCGCCGCCGCCTCGCGCGCGGCGTCGGTGCCGCGCCGGCCCATGGCGATGCCGATGTCGGCCTGGCGCAGCGCCGGCGCGTCGTTGACCCCGTCTCCGGTCATGGCGACGACCGCGCCCTGGCGCTGCCAGGCGCGGACCAGCTGCAGCTTCTCGGCCGGGTTCACCCGGGCATAGATGTCGGCCCCCAGCAGGTCGGCGCGGTCGCCGCGCTCGAGGCCGGCAAGCGCCGCCCCTTCGAGGACCCCGCCGTCCGGCGTCACCAGGCCGATCTCCCGGCCGATAGCGAGCGCGGTCACCGCATGATCGCCGGTGACCATGACTACCCGCACGCCCGCTTCGCGGCAGGCGCGGATCGCGGCGGGGACGTCGGCGCGCGGGGGATCCTCCAGCCCGACGATCCCGAGGAAGCACAGTCCCGCGAAGGGATCGGCCCCCGTCGCCTGCAAGCCTGGACGCGACAAGCCTCGCGCCATGGCCAGCACGCGCAGCCCCTCGGCGCCCATGGCATGGATGCGCCGCCGCCACTCTTCGCGCGTGCAATCGGTCAGCGCCGCCTCGCCGCCGTCGGTCGCGATCGTCGCCGATGCGGCAAGCACCGCTTCGGGCGCACCCTTGACCGCCAGCAGCGATCCAGCCTCGCCGCCGTGCACTGTCGCCATCATCCGCCGGGCGGGATCGAAGGCATGCTTGCCGACCAGCGGCCAGCGGGCGAGCAGCGCGCCGCGCTCTACCCCCGCCTCGCGGCCGGCGCGAAGCAGCGCCTGCTCCATCGGATCGCCGTTGTCGGCGCCGCCGCCGTTGCCGAGTGCGGCATCGTTGCACAGCACGGCGACTCCTAGGAGCCCAGGCAGAGGCGGCAGCGGCATGCCGGCTTCAGACTTCTGCTCGCCCGAGGCCGGCGCGATGCGCCGGACCGTCATCCGGTTCTCGGTCAGGGTGCCGGTCTTGTCGGTCAGGATGACCGTGGTCGCCCCCAGGGTCTCGACTGCCGGCAGGCGCTCGACCAGGGCGTCGTGCTGAGCCATGCGCCACATGCCGCGGGCGAGCACCAGGGTGGCGACGACGGGCAGGCCTTCCGGGATCGCCGCCACGGCGAGGGCGATCGCGGTGGTGACGATCAGCACGGCCTCCGTCCCCTGCGCCAGCCCGGCCGCAGCGATCACCCCGGCAAGCGCCATGGTCGCCCAGACCAGCTGGCTCGACAATCGGGCCAGCCCTTTTTCCAGCGGCGAACGCTCCGGCTCGGCCGCTGCGACGAGCCCGGCGATCCGGCCGAGCTCGCTGGCCTGGCCGGTCGCCACGACCACGCCGCGCCCGCTCCCGCGCACCACCGTGGTTCCCTTGAACAGCATGGAATGCCGGTCTGCCGTGCGCGCCTCGGCGGCGACGGGTGCGACGGCCTTGTCCGCAGCGACGGATTCGCCGGTAAAGGTGGATTCGTCCGCCGCCAGGCCGGCGCTCTCGACGATGCGCAGGTCGGCGCCGACGGCGTCGCCGGCCTCGACCAGCACGATATCGCCGGGCACCAGATCGGCCGCCGGCAGCATGCGCGGCGCCCCGGCGCGCAAGACCCGCGCCAAGGGGCTGCCCAGGGCGCGCAGCGCGTCGATCGAATAGGCGGCCCTGGCCTCGGTCGCATAGCCGATCGCGGTATTAGCAAGCAGCACCAGCAGGATCGCCGGCCCCTCCTCGAGCTCGCCGAACCAGAAGGCGAGCGCGGCCGCCGCGCCCAGCAGGTAGACGACCGGGCTGGCAAGCTGATTGCGCAATATCCGCAGGCGGCTAATCCGCCGGCGGCCTTGCAGGGTGTTCGGGCCGAAGCGAGCGGCCCGGCGTGCGGCCTCGTCTTCGCGCAGGCCGCTGTCGGCATCGCTGCCGAGCGCGCGGACGACCTCGCCCGCGGCCACCGCGTGAGCGACGTCGCGCATCGCCGCAAGGTCCCCTTCGGGAGAGCCGACGGATGGTGACGGCGGGGCTGTGCGCGAGGCCATGATCGCAGACTAGGGCAAGCGCGGCGAAAGCCCAGCGGCAATCGCGCCCGGCCGCAGGCCGCCGCGCCCCGCGGCCGGCCCATCCGGTACATCCCCTATTGGATCGCACTTGCCCTAGGGCCAGATTGCCCGGCGGAAGTGGTGCCGCAGCGCCGTGCGGCCGGTCTCGGCAATTGTCACATTCAAGCGAACGCGAAGCGGCTCGACCGGCGCCAGGGTCCCGCCTCGCTTCCTGGAAGGCTGCCCATGTCGATCCGCAATCTCTCGGCCCTGTTGCGACCGCAAAGCCTGGCCCTGATCGGCGCCTCCGATCGGCCTGGATCGCTCGGCAAGCTCGTTTCCGACAATGTGCTCGACGGCGGCTTTGCGGGCCGGGTCGACCTCGTCAATCCGCACCGCATCTCGCGCCCCGGCGCCGGCTGGGCCGCCGCGATCGACCGGCTCGAAGCGGCTCCCGACCTCGCCGTCGTCGTGACCCCGGCTGCGACGATACCGGGGATCATCGCGCAGCTCGGCGCGATCGGCACTCGCTGCGCCGTCGTCCTGTCGGGCGGCGTCACGCGGGAAAGCGGGCTGCAACAGGCGATGCTCGACGCCGCGAGGCCGCATCTGCTCCGCGTCGTCGGACCCAACTGCCTCGGCCTCATCTCGCCCCGCGCGAAGCTCGACGCCACTTTCGCGCGCAACAAGGCGCGAAGCGGCGGCCTGGCGCTGATCTCGCAGAGCGGGGCGCTGGTCACCGCCATGCTCGACTGGGCGGAAGCGCGCGGCATCGGCTTCTCGGGCGTCGTTTCCGCCGGCGACATGGCCGACGTCGACATCGGCGACCTTATCGACCTGTTCGCCACCGATCCCGAGACCGACGCGATCCTGCTCTACCTCGAAGGGGTGACCAATGCCGCGAAGTTCCTTTCCGCGGCGCGAGCGGCGGCCATCGCCAAGCCGGTCATCGCCATCAAGGCCGGACGCTCGGCAGCGGCGGCGCGCGCCGCCTTCTCGCATACCGGCGCGCTGGCCGGCTCCTACGAAGTCTATCGCGCCGCCTTCGATCGCGTCGGCATCGTCACGGTCGACACCCTGACCGAACTGTTCGACGCCGCCCAGACGCTGTGCCTCTACCGCGAGGGCGCCGGCGACCGGCTAGGCATCATCACCAACGGCGGTGGCGCGGGCATCCTGGCCGTTGACGCGCTGACGTCCGCCGGCGCGCGCGCCGCCGAGCTCGACCCGGCGACGATCGCGGCGCTCGACCCGGTGCTGCCGCCGGCCTGGTCGCGCGCCAATCCGGTCGACGTCATCGGCGATGCCGGCCCCGGGCGCTATCGCAGCGCGATCCCGGCAGTGCTCGACGATGCGAACGTCGACGCGCTGCTGGTGATGAACTGCCCGACGGCGGCGGCGGAGCCGGCCGAGGTGGCCGATGCGGTTGCCGCCGGCGTGCTCGCCACCCGGCAGGAAGGCATGCGCAAGCCGGTGCTCGCCTGCTGGCTCGGCGACGGCAACGCGCAACAGGCGCGCCGGGCCATGGCGGCCGCGGGCATCCCGCTCTACACCTCGCCCGACGATGCCGTCGCCGGCTTCGGCTATCTGCTCGCTGCCCGCAAGGCGCGCGCCGCCCTGACCGATCGCCCGGCGGAAACGCGCGACTTCGCCCGCGACGTCGACCGAGCCCGGGCGATCATCGCCGCGGCGCGGAGCGAGGGGCGCACCGACCTCAGCGAGATCGAGGCCAAGGACCTGCTCGCCGCCTACGGCATCGCCATCGCCCGCACCCGCTTCGCGGCCGGCCCGGCTTCGGTGGAAGCGACCTGCGCTGCCCTGCGGCCCCCATTCGCGGTGAAGGTCGTTTCGCCCGACATTACGCACAAGAGCGACGTCGGCGGCGTCGCGCTGGACCTGGCGACGCCGGCCGCCGCGGCTGCCGCCGCCAAGCGCATGCAGTCCCGAATCGCGCGCGAGCACCCGCGGGCGCGCATCACCGGCTTCGCGGTGGAAGAGATGATCACCCGCCCGCATGCCTACGAGCTGCTGGCCGGCATCGCCACCGACCCTACCTTCGGACCGCTGCTGATGATCGGCGCCGGCGGGACTGCGGTCGAAATCCTCGCCGACAAGGCGCTGGCCCTGCCGCCGGTCGACCACGCCGATGCCCGCGCGCTGATCGCCAGGACGGCGATCGCGCGGCGCCTGGCAGGCTACAGGAACGTGCCGGCGACCGATGTCGAAAGCGTGGCGCAGGTGCTCGACGCGCTTTCCGCCATGACCGTCGACTTGCCCGACATCGTCGAGCTCGACATCAACCCGCTGCTCGCCGATGCCGAGGGCGTGATCGCGCTCGACGCCCGGATCCGCATCTCGCCCGAACCGCAGGCCGCGTCGCGCCTGGCGATCCGGCCCGCGCCCATGGACTGGTCGGCGCAGCTCGTCACCCAGGCCGGCCAGGAGATCTTCGTGCGACCCGTCCGGGCCGACGACGAGCAGCTGCTCGCCGAATTCTTCGCGCGGGTCTCCCCCGAGGACCTGCGCTTCCGCTTCCACTACGGCCTTGCCCGGGTCGGGCACGACCAGCTGGCGATGATGACTCGCGTCGACTACCGCCGGACCATCAGCTTCCTCGCCTTCGACGCAGCGCGGAGCGAAGTCCTCGCCACCGCCATGCTGGCGACCGAGCCCGATCGCACCCGCGCCGAACTGGCCCTGACTACCCGCTCCGACGTGAAGAACACGGGCGTGAGCTGGACGCTGCTCGGGCACGTGCTGCGCTATGCCAAGGCCGAGCGGATCGGAGCGGTCGAAGCGATCGAATGCGCCGACCACGACGCCGCGCTGCGAATGGAGCAGGAGCTGGGCTTCGCCGTCGAGAGCGACCCCGACGACGCGACGCTGCGCATCGCCCGGCTCGTACTGACGGGGTGAGGGACGAGGCCCCGCGTCGTCCCGGGCTCGACCCGGGACCGCTGGCCTCGTCGACTGAACGTCCGACCCGGATCGCAGCGGTCCCGGCTTTCGCCGGGACGACGTGCTACCTATTGTCGTCCCTAATTCTTGACCTGGCAGTTCAGCCCTGCCGCCTTGAGCTGCTGGCAGAGGCTGCGGGCCTGGGCCGCATCGGCTGCCACAGCCTGGAGGCGGTAGACGGTGCCGATGTCCGCCTGGCCCTGCACTATGCGGTGCTTGACGCTGGCCAGCGCCGAATACTGCTGCTGCAGGCGCGCCCAGCCGGCTTCGGCCTGTTCCTGGTTCGAATAGGCGGCGACCTGCACGCCGACGCCGCCGGCGGCAGCCGGTGCCGGGCTGCCGGTCGCGGCCGGAGCGGAGCTGCTGCTCGGCGCCGGGGACGGCACGGCTTCCTCTCCCTGGCCGAGTCGCGCCGGGCGGCGCTGGCCTTCGGAGATGCTGAAGCTGGTGTCGCCGGTGCCTGCGAAGACCTTGCCGCCCGGATCGGTCGGCGGCTGCTTGTAGGGTTCGGCCGGAGCCTTGATCGTGCTGCCGTCGGCGACCAGCGCCTGCTCGTCCGGGCGATTGGTCACCCACCAGATGCCGCCGACGATGAGCGCGATCGCGATCAGCCCGAGCGCGATGAAGGCCATCGTCTGGCCCAGTCCGGCTCCCACGAACTCCTCGTCCTCGTCGTCGCCCTGCAGCCAGGGCAGCGGCGGATCGTCGTCGTCGAGCGCCAGCCGGCTGGCGCCCTCGCCCTGATCGACCGGTTCCTCCGACGCCGCCGCGCCGGAACCTGAGCCAGCCCCGGCTGCCCAGGGTTCGTCGTGCTGGCCGTCCGGTCCCGTCATGATCACATTTCCTTTACCGCCTCGACGCCGAGCAGCGCCAATCCGTTGCGGACAATCTGCCCGATTTGGGACACCAGGAAAAGCCTGGCTGCAGTAAGCTTGCCGTCCTGTGCCACGATGAACCGCTTTTCCGGCCGATCGTTGCCGAGGTTCCAGTAGGCATGGAAGGCGGCGGCGAGGTCGTGGAGGAAGAATGCGACGCGATGCGGCTCGCGCGCCGTGGCGGCGGCCTCGACGATGCGTGGGAACTGCGCCGCCAGCTTGACCAGCTCGAGCTCCTCGGTGCCGAGCCGAGCGAGATCGGCGGCCGACGGCGCAAAGCCCTCGCCCGCCGCCTTGCGCAGGGTCGAGCTGACGCGGGCGTGGCAGTACTGGACGTAGAAAACCGGGTTGTCCTTCGACGCCTCGACAACTTTGGCAAAGTCGAAGTCCATCTGGGCCTCGGGCTTGCGCGTCAGCATGGTGAAGCGGACCACGTCCTTGCCGACTTCGCGCACGACGTCGGCCAGAGTGATGAAAGTCCCCGCCCGCTTCGACATCTTCACCGGCTCGCCGTCGCGCAGCAGCTGGACCATCTGGACGAGCTTGACCTCGAACGGCGTGGCCTTGCCGCCGGCGCCGGTCATCGCCGCGACCGCGGCCTTGATGCGCTTCACCGTGCCGGCATGATCGGCGCCCCAGATGTCGACCAGGGCATCGGCGCTCTGCGCCTTCTGGAAGTGATAGGCGAGATCGGCGCCGAAGTAGGTCCAGCTGCCGTCGGACTTCTTGATCGGCCGGTCCTGGTCGTCGCCGAACTTCGTCGAGCGGAACAGGGGCAGGGCGACCGGCTCCCAGTCGTCCACGGTCTTGCCCTTGGGAGCTTCGAGAATGCCGTCGTAGACGAGATCCTGCGAGCGCAGCCAGGCCTCGGCCTCGGCCGGCTTGCCGGCGGCCTGGAGCTCGGCCTCGGAAGAGAACAGGTCGTGATGGATGCCGAGGAGGGCAAGGTCGTCGCGGATCATCGCCATCATGTCGGCGACGGCCTCCTGGCGGAACAGCGCCAGCCATTCGCTCTCGGGCGCGGAGACGAAGCGGCTGCCGTGGTGCGTCGCCAGCCGGTGCCCGGTCGGGACGAGATAGGCGCCGGGGTAGAGCCCTTCCGGTATTTCGCCCACGTCCTCGCCCAGCGCCTCGCGGTAGCGCAGGTGGACCGAGCGGGCGAGCACGTCGACCTGGCCGCCGGCGTCGTTGACGTAGTATTCGCGAATCACCTTGTGCCCGGCGAATTCGAGCAGCGCGGCAAGCGCGTCGCCCACCACCGCCCCGCGGCAGTGGCCCATGTGCATCGGCCCGGTCGGATTGGCCGAGACGTATTCGACATTGACCGTCATGCCGCCGCCCACGGTCGAGCGGCCATAGTCGTCGCCGAGCGCGGCGACGGTGCGCAGCTCGTCGAGCCAGGCCTCGTCGGCCAGGCGCAGGTTGATGAAGCCCGGCCCGGCGATCTCGGTGCCGGTCACTGCCGGCAGCTTCGCCAGCTCGGTGGAAAGCAGCTCGGCCAGCTGGCGCGGGTTCGTGCCCGCCGGCTTGGCCAGGACCATGGCGGCATTGGTGGCAAGGTCGCCGTGCGCGGCGTCGCGCGGCGGCTCGACGGAGATGGCGCCGCGGGGAAGCCCGGCCGGCAGCGTGCCGGCTGCCTCGAGCGCGTCGAGCGCGGCGGCGACATGGCCGACGAAGGCGGCGTGGAGAGTCTTGGTATCGGACATGAGCGCGCGGTTAGCGGGTTTGGCGGGGGAAGGGAACAGGCGGGGTTTTCGCTTCGCGCAGAGAGCGCGGAGGGCGCGGAGGTTTTGGGGGCCTTGGGGGGCTCACGCGGAAACGCGGAGACGCGGAGAAGAAAGGGGGGGCTGAAATTGCGCAGAAGGCGCCTTAATCCATGCATCCGATATTGTAGCGGCTTCGCCGCCTCTACACTCCAAACTCTCCGCGCCTCCGCGTCTCCGCGTGAAACCCCAAAAAGGCCCCTGCGCCCTCCGCGCTCTCTGCGCGAACAAGCCCTTCCCCTACCCCCCTGTAAAAACCGGGCAGACTAAGCTACAGGCGCCCACCATGCGCCCACCCCCCGCCCCGCAGACCTGCCGGGGCAAGAGCTTCGGCTGCCAGATGACCGTCTACGACGGCGAGCGGATGGGCGAGCTGCTGGCCGAACAGGGGCTCACCGCCGCCGAGGAAGGCGCCGATGCCGATCTCGTCGTGCTCAACACCTGCCACATCCGCGAGAAGGCGGCGGAGAAGGTCTATTCGGACATCGGCCGCTTGCGCCGCGAGGACGGCTCGACGCCGCTGATCGCCGTCGCCGGCTGCGTCGCCCAGGCCGAGGGCGAGGAGATCATGGCGCGCGCGCCCAGCGTGCGCATGGTCGTCGGCCCGCAGGCCTACCACCGCCTGCCCGAGATGCTGGCCGAGGCCCGCACCGGCAAGCGCGTCACCGACACCGACATGCCGGCGCAGACCAAGTTCGACAGCCTGCCCGCGCGGGGCCGGACTCGCCGGGCCGGGCCGAGCGCCTTCCTGACGGTCCAGGAGGGCTGCGACAAGTTCTGCACCTATTGCGTCGTGCCCTACACGCGGGGCGCCGAAACCTCTCGGCCTTTCGTCGACCTGGTCGACGAGGCGCAGCGCCTCGTCGCTGCCGGGGCGAAGGAGGTCACCCTGCTCGGCCAGAACGTCAACGCCTGGGCGGGCGAGGACGGCAGGGGCCGCGCCATCGGCCTCGACGGGCTGATCCGCGCGCTGGCGGACATGCCCGACCTGCAGCGCATCCGCTATACCACCAGCCATCCCAACGACATGAGCGAGGGCCTGATAGCCGCGCACGGCGAAGTGGCCAAGCTGATGCCGTTCCTGCACCTGCCGGTGCAGTCGGGCAGCGACCGCGTGCTCAAGGCAATGAACCGCAGCCATACCGCCGACGGCTATCTGAAGCTGCTCGACCGGGTGCGCGCCGCCCGGCCCGACATCGCGCTGTCCGGCGATTTCATCGTCGGCTTCCCCGGCGAGACCGAGGCCGAGTTCGCCGAGACGCTGCAGCTGATCGACGCGGTCGGCTATGCCCAGGCCTTCAGCTTCAAGTACAGCCCGCGCCCCGGCACGCCCGCTGCGACGATGGCGGGCCAGATCGCGGCCGAAGTCATGGACGAGCGGCTGCAGCGCCTGCAGGCCGCGCTCAACCGCGACCAGCTCGCCTTCAACGCCGCTTCGGTCGGCAAGCGCTGCGACGTGCTGGTCGAGCGCACCGGCCGGCACGCGGGCCAGTGGCTCGGCAAGTCGCCGTGGCTGCAGTCGGTGCATTTCCATGGCGATGCGGCGATCGGCGAGGTCGTGGCCGTGGAACTGGCCGAAGCCGGACCCAACTCGCTGCACGCCCGCCTGCTGGAGCCGGTGGCGAGATAGCTCGATTTCGGGCGCATCTCCATTTGCCTGCCGCGCCCTGATTGGCGACAATGGGCAGGTGATCGACGATCCGGACTTCTCGCTTGCCCTTGAGGCGACATGGCAGCGGCTCTATCCTGACGATCGCCGGCAATATACCTGGCATGACGATCAGAAGGACCTGACACTGATACTGTCGGCCGGCTCGCATGATATTTCCTTCGGCCAGATCGATCAGGCCTCGCGACTTGTCCTGGACTTGCTGCTGCATTCGGAAACCACCATCGCGACAGTCCTGGGCCGGACCGCCACCATCTACGAGCCGGTGATCGTGCCACGCCCCTGGGGGCGGGCCATCGCCTATTACGGGCACGACGGCGCCGGCCGGCAGTTCGGTCACTCGGCGATCCTGACCTGTCGCTGCAGGATCAGCGCCGGACTGTGGTCCAGCCGCCGGTCAGAAGCGGAATTGCTCGCGGCGATGGACGATATCGCCTCGCGGATCGTGTTCGATCGCACCCCGCTCGACCAGGAGCGGCCGTTCCGCTGACCGCGGCACGATTGCCGGCCACGCTCCGCCAGTTTTCCACCACGGCGCGACGCAGGTGTCCTTGTGCTGCAACACCGCGCGATTATCTTTCATGCAGGTCGTTCCGACCCACCTGAAAGGAGCGCATGGCCCGCAAACCTGCTCGCGCCGATGACCTGGCGCCGATCCGCCCCGAGACTCCTCGCCGGGCCAGGATCGAAATCGAATTCGACGAGCCGGCAATCCTCGGCGCGCTATTCGGGCAGTTCGACGCCAATCTCGTGCAGATAGAAAACCGGCTGGGTGTCTACATCGGCGCCCGCGGCAACCGCATCCAGATCGAAGGGCCCGAAGAATCGGTCGCCCGCGCCCGCGACGTCCTGAAAGCGATGCACCAGCGCCTGCTCAAGGGCCAGGAACTCGACACCGGGGCAGTCGAATCGCTCATCGTCATGTCGAGCGAGCCGACGCTGGAAGGCATCATCACCGGCAACGACGCGCCGCAAGTGATGATCCGCACCCGCAAGAAGACCATCGTCCCGCGCTCTGCCACCCAGATCGACTACATGAAGGCGCTGGCCGCCAAGGACATCATCTTCGCGCTCGGTCCCGCCGGCACCGGCAAGACCTATGTCGCCGTCGCCCAGGCCGTCAGCCAGTTGATCACCGGCAGCGTCCAGCGCCTGATCCTGTCGCGCCCCGCGGTCGAAGCGGGCGAGCGGCTGGGCTTCCTGCCCGGCGACATGAAGGAGAAGGTCGATCCCTACCTCCGCCCGCTCTACGACGCGCTTTACGACTGCATGCCGCCCGAGCAGGTCGAACGCCGGATCGCCTCGGGCGAGATCGAGATCGCCCCGATCGCCTTCATGCGCGGCCGCACCCTGGCCGATGCCTTCGTCATCCTCGACGAGGCGCAGAACACCACGCCCGCGCAGATGAAGATGTTCCTCACCCGCTTCGGCCAGAACAGCCGCATGGTCGTCTGCGGCGACCCGCGGCAAGTCGACATCCCCGGCGGCGATTCGATGAGTGGGCTGGCCGACGCGGTCAAGCGGCTCGAAGGGGTCGACGGCATTTCTGTGGTGCGCTTCGGCTCGGCCGACGTCGTGCGCCATCCGATCGTCGGCCGCATCGTCGAGGCCTACGAGGGCAAGAGCTGAGCGGGCGGCGCAGGGGGCTCGCTTGGAACTCGACATCGACCTGGACGGGGTCTGGCCCGCCGACGGCGACTGGCCGGCCCTGGCCGAGCGCGCCGCCGCCGCCGCCGCCCTGGTCGCGCCGGAACTCGCCAATCCGCGCCTGTCCGCCAGCCTGCTCTTCGCCGACGACGGCGAGGTACAGGCGCTCAACCGCGAATGGCGCGGCAAGGACCGGCCGACCAACGTGCTGTCCTTCCCCATGCTGGAGCGCGCCGCGCTGCTCGCTCTCGCTGCCCAGGGCCCGCCCGAGCTGCTCGGCGACGTGGTCCTCGCCTGCGAGACCTGCACGCGCGAAGCGGCCGAGCGCGGCGTCCCGCTGGAAGACCACGCCGCCCACCTGATCGTCCACGGGCTGCTCCATCTCGCCGGCCACGACCACGAGACCTCGCCCGCCGCGGCTTCGGAAATGGAAGCGCTCGAAATAAAGGCCCTTGCCCATTTGGGCGTCGCGGACCCATATGGGGACAACGATCAGGCGTAAGGGGCACAAGCACGACATGGCCGACAATGGCCGCCATACCGATTCCGGAACCGGAGATCCGGACAGTAGGCGTACGCTGTGGCGGACGATCTGTCGGATCTTCGGCAAGGGCGAAGGCGACCAGTCGCTGCGCGCCCAGCTCGAGGAATTCATCGACGAGCATGAAGAGGATACCCCGGCCGGCGGCGGGGCGAGCGGCGACCTCTCGCCGCTCGAGCGGCAGATGCTGCGCAACCTCCTCCATTTCAGCGAGCACGATGCCGACGACGTCGCCATCCCCCGCGGCGAGATCATCGCCATGCCGGCCTCGGCCAGCTGGGAGGAAGTGGTCGCCGCTTTCGCCGAGCACGGCCACAGCCGCATGCCGGTCCACGGCGAGACGCTCGACGAGATCCTCGGCATGATCCACATCAAGGACGTGTTTCCCTTCCTCGCCACCGGCAAGCTGCCACCCAAGGACTGGAAAGTGCTGCTGCGCCAGCCGCTGTTCGTGCCGCAGGCGCGCGGCGCGCTCGACGTGCTGGCCGACATGCGCTCCAAGCGCGTCCACCTTGCCGTGGTGGTCGACGAATATTCGGGCACCGACGGCATCATCACCATCGAGGACCTCGTCGAGGAAATCGTCGGCGACATCGAGGACGAGCACGACGATGCCCCGACCGAACTGCTGGTGCCGCTCGACGACGGCATGTGGGAAGCCGATGCCCGGGTCGAGCTCGACGAAGTCGCCGATAGGATCGACCCGCGGCTTGCCGAGGTCGAGGAAGCGGTGGACACTCTGGGCGGGCTCGCCTTCGTGCTCGCCGAGCAGGTCCCGCAGGTCGGGACCATTCTCGAGCACGAAAGCGGCTGGCGGATCGAAGTGACAGGAGGTAACGAACGACACGTCACGCGCCTGCGGCTGCACCCCCCGGGCGAAGCCGCTGAACCGACCGATTAGACAGATCAAGGGCACTCGCGCCGTACCCGCCCAAATCTCCCAGGAATACGAACCTTGCCATCACGCCGCCTTCCTCCCCTGCGTGCTCTCGAAGCATTCGTGCGCATCGTCCGCCTGGGCTCGGCCAAGGCGGCGGCGAACGAGCTCGGCCTCTCGCCCTCGGCCCTGTCGCGGCGGATCACCGCGCTCGAGGATTTCACCGGCAAGCGACTGTTCACGCGCCAGCACCAGGCGATGAAGCTGACCGACGACGGGCAGGCGTTCTACAACGCCGTCTCGCCCAAGCTCGAGGAACTGGCCGAAGCGGTCGAATCGCAGATGGACCGCGGCCATGTCTGGCGCCTGCACCTCGGCGTGCCCTCGCTGTTCGGCGGACAGCGGCTGTTCCCCCGCCTGCCCGAGCTGCGCAAGCTCCACCCGCGGCTACATATCGACATCGACACCAGCCCCCATCTCGAGACGCGCGTCGGCGATACGCTCGACGCCGCGATCATCCTTTCGAAGGTGCCCGATCCCTCGTTCCACTCGGTGCGGCTCGATCACAACCGGGTCTATGCCATCACTTCGAAGCAGCTGGCCGAAGAAGTCGGTCCGGTGCCCGATGCCGGCCGCCTGTCGAAGCAGACCTTCCTGATCCACCACGACCTGCCCGAGAGCTTCGAAGCGTGGAAGGACGCGATGAACCTGCGCAAGCTGGAGCCGGCGGCGATCGATCATTTCGATTCCGGCCAGCTCATCCTCGAAGCGGCGGCGCAGGGCCTCGGCATCGCCATCATGCACGACGACCACTACGTCCGCGCGCACGACGACCGCCTGGCGCGGCTGTTCGACGTCGATGTCGAGAGCCCCTACAGCTACTGGTTCATCTGCCGCCCGCGCGATCTCGAATCCCGCCCGGTCAAGCTGTTCCACGAATGGGTGCTCAAGGCCGGCCTCTGACCGGCTGGCGCGGCGGGTGCGCGGAACTGGGCGAAACCGACCCCTTCGATCTCTCGGTCTCCCCGCCTTCCGTCCCCAAGATCGTTACCCTGAATTTCGTTCGTCACCCTGAACTTGTTTCAGGGCCCATTTCTCCTCGAGGCGCCGGAGCCCTGCATGGACGGACAACGGCGCCGTTGCGTTTCGAGTCAGAGCTTCGGGGCTTTGGGAGAAATGGGTGCTGAAACAAGTTCAGCATGACGAAAGAGCTTGACAACACGAACCACATTGGTTATATGCCCCATACCCTCGCGGGATGCAGGGAGCGGAACCGGTTCGCTCGCCGCTACCCCAAGGGCCGGCGCCTGTCAGGGCGACCACATATCCGGATGCGGGGAAATTGCCCAACGTAAGGCAGGGCATGGGAGCAACCCGACCCGCCGACGCCTCGCACCGCAGGGCTCGCAACCAGCCAAGCCTGTCGTGCCAGGCAAACCCCAAGCGCCGGCCGTCCCGTGCGTGTGTTTCCTTCCCCGGCGTTAGCCCGCATTCGCCAGCGGGGGTGAAGCTGTGTCCAGCGTAAAGATCCTCCCCCATGGGGGGAGGGGGACCGCCGCCGCAGGCGGTGGTGGAGGGGTCGAAACCTCTCCTCACAAGCCAGCGCCTGGATCGAAGCTCCCGACCCCTCCACCACGCCGGCTGCGCCGTCGCGGTCCCCCTCCCCGTTCCGGGGAGGTACTGGGGCCCATCTTCACCCTGCCACTTGGGAACTGGCGCCTGCTTCCTGCGAAGGGAGCGCCCCCCGCTAGGCCCGCTCGCCGGTCAGCGTGGCCGAGCCGAACATGCCGAGCTTCACCTTGCCGGTCAGCTGGTCGCCGTCGACGGTGATCGCGTATTTCAGCGTCATCTTCATCGGCTTCTCCACTGCCAGGTTGAACTTGAGCTGGTTGCCCGCGACGGTGCCGGTGAAGCCCTGCGAGCCTTCGGGGCTCACCAGTTCGCCGCTCAGCGCCTCGCCGTCGGTGCGGAAGATGCCGGTCATCTCCTGCGGGCCCATCGGCGTCTGCATGACCATCTTCCAAGTGCCGTCGACCCGCGCCGGGCCGGCGGGAGCGGCGGCGGGCTCGGGCGGGGCGGCGGCGGCGGGAGCCTCGGGCGGGTGGGCGGCGTGGGCGGCGTGGGCGTGGCCCGAGATGTCGCGGCCCTCGATCACGTCGAGGATCTTCGCCGGCGTCAGCGGCAGGTTGAGCGGTACCTCGCCGAACGGCAGCAGCGCGTCGGCGATGGCGTTGAACAGCGTCGGCGGGCCGATGATCGCACCGCCCTCGCCGACGCCGCGCATGCCGCCGGTCGTCTGCGAGGGCGTGTTGGCGTGGACATATTCGAAGTCGGGGATGTCGCTGATGGCGGGCATCAGGTAGTCCTTGAAGGTCGCGGCAAGCGGATTGCCGCGCGCGTCGTAGGGCATCTCCTCGAGCAGGACCTGGCCGATCCCCTGGGCCAGCCCGCCGGCGATCTGGCCCTCGACCACGCCGGGATTGATCACCGTCCCGCAGTCCTCGCTGCTGATCCAGCGCAGGATCTTGACGAAGCCGGTATCGCCATCGACCTCGACCACGCAGGCATGGGCAGCGCTGGTGAACGTGAACGGCGGCGGCTGGTAGCGGTACTGCGCCTCGAGCCCCGAACCCACGCCTTCGGGCAGGCGCGCCGGCTCGCCGTAGGCGATCTCGGCGATCTCGCGCAGCGGGCGCGACATCTCGGGCGCGCCGGCGACATGGACCATCGATTCGGCGATGCTGATCGCCTCGGGATTGGCGTTGTAGAGATGCGCGGCGATCTTCTTGACCTTTTCGGCGAGCATTTCCGAAGTGGTCCAGGCCGCACCCCCGGCGATCACGCCCTGGCGGCTGCCCGCGGCCCCGGGGCCGAAGCCGCCGATCGCGGAATCGCCTTCGAAGACGGTGACGTCCTCGTAGCGCACGCCGAGGCGGTCGGCGATGACTTGCGCCATCGTCGTCGCCGTGCCGTGGCCCTGCGAATGGGTGCCGAGCGAGGCGGTGACCTTGCCGGTCGGCTCGATGCGAACCGTGGCCAGCTCGCCGGTCATCGGCGCCATCTGGCCGGCGGCGGCGGTCGGCTCGATATAGGTGGCGATGCCGAGGCCGAGGTAGCGGCCCTGCTTGCGCGCGGCTGCCTGCTCCTTGCGGAAAGCCGGCACGTCGAAGTTCTGCAGCAGCTTCTCCAGGCATTCGCCGGGCGTGATGTCGTCGACGACGATGCCGAACGTCGAGGTCGCCGGCTGGTCGGCCTTGTAGAGCAGGTTGCGGCGGCGGATCTCGATCGGGTCGATCCCCACCTTGCGCGCGGCATCGTCGAGCAGCACCTCGCGGATCAGCGATTCCATCGCCCAGGGCCCACGGTAGCCGCCGAGCCCCATGGTGTTGGTGTACCACCCGCGCGAGACGAAGCCGTAGGCGGGCATCTTGTAGGCCGGCCACATGAACATGTGCACGGCGACGTTGCAGTCCTCGCCCATCGGCCAGGCGCCGTTGTTCGAGCTGTAGTCGCCGAAGCCGGCGACCATCCGCCCGTCCTTGTCGAAAGCGACGCTCAGCGTCATCTCCTGCTCGCGCGCGTGGCTCGACGCGGTCAGCGATTCGAAGCGGTCCTCGATCCACTTGAGCGGGCGGCCGAACTTGCGCGCCCCGGCGATCACCGCGATCTCCTCGCGCCAGGGGAAGTTCTTGAGGCCGAAGCCGCCGCCGACGTCCTTGGCATAGACGCGGATCGCGGTCTCGGGCAGTTCGAATGCGAGGCTGACATAGCGCGCGACGAGGTGCGGGCTCTGGCAGCCGATCCAGATCGACATCTCCTCGGCGCCGTCGCAGGTCGCGACGCAGCCGCGCGTCTCCATCGGCGACTGGGCGATGCGCTGGTGGACGATCGAGCGGGTGATCCGGTGCGGCGCGCCGTCGAGCGCGGCCCGCAGGTCGTCGTCGAGCTCCTCGTCGCCCATTTCCTGCGCGATGTTGCCGTCCTTGCCGGGATGGACCGGCGGTCCGCGGCGCGCGTCGGCGATAGTGACGACCGGCTCTTCCTCGTCGATCTCGACTTCGACCAGCGCTGCCGCGTCCTCGGCGACGGCGCGGCTTTCGGCGACGACCATGGCGATCGGATCGCCGACGCAGGCGACCCGGCCGTCGGCGAGGATCGTCACCGGCGCCTCGCAGGGGCCGAAGAAGAAGTTCATCACCTTGAGCGGGACGTCGGCAAAATCCTGCTGCGTATAGACCGCGTGGACTCCCGGCAGGTCGAGCGCGGCGGCGGTGTCGACCGAGACGATGCGCCCGCGCGCGACCGCCGAGCGGACGAAGGCGCAGTGCTGCATGCCGGGCAGGCGGACGTCGTCGACGAACTGGCCGCGGCCGGTCAGCAGGCGGGCGTCCTCCTTGCGCGGAGAGCGCTGGCCGACATAGCGGTGGGCACCGGGAACGTGGGCGTTCATGCCGCTTCTCCCGCAAGCTGGCGAATGGCACGGCGAATGCCCTGGTAGCCGGTGCAGCGGCAGATGTGGCCGGACATCGACGCTTCCATCTGCTCCGCGCTCGGCTTTGCGCCGTCCAGGTGGAGCGCGGCCAGGGTGATCACCACGCCCGGCGTGCAGAAGCCGCACTGCAGGCCGAAGTTGTCGCGCATCGCCTGCTGCACGGGATGGAGCGTGCCGTCGGCATCGGCCAGACCTTCGACCGTGGTCACCGCGCTGCCGTCGGCCTGGACCGCCAGCATCAGGCACGAGCGCACGGCGCGGGGGCCGGCGCCGGCACCGTCGTCCAGCATCACCGTGCAGGCGCCGCAGACGCCGTGCTCGCAGGCGAGGTGGGTGCCGGTGTGGCCCAGCTCCTCGCGCAGGAATTCGCCGAGGCTGGTGCGCGCCTCGGCCGTGGCGGAGAACTTGCGGCCGTTGACGGTCAGTTCGATACGATGCTCGCTCATGCGGCCTCCCTGAGGTCCAGAGCTTCGCGCAGGGTGCGGGCGAAGATGCGCTTGCCGACAGTGCGGCGATATTCGGCGGATGCGTGGTGATCGGTGAACGGCGCGGTGTCGGCCACGGCGAGCTCGGCGATCGCCTGGGGGTCGAGCGCGGACAGGGCCTGCCCGACCAGCGCCGACTCGGCCTGCCGTGCCTTGACCGGGGTCGGCCCCATGCCGAACCAGGCCAGGCCGGCGCGGGCGATGCGGTCGCCGTCGAGCACCAGCGCGCCGACCATGCCGACCAGCGCGAAGTCGCCCGGCCGCTGCGCCACTTCGCGGAACAGGGTGACGTGACCCCTGGGCCAGTCGGGGAAATGGATGGCGGTCACCAGCTCGTCGGGTTCGATCGTGGTCATGTAGGGCCCGATGTAGAAATCCTCGGCCCTGACCCGGCGGCTGCCGCGCACCGAGGTCAGCTCGATCTCGGCGCCGAGCGCCACTGCCGCGGCGGGCTGTTCGGCGGCCGGTTCGCCAAGCGCGATCGAGCCGCCGACCGTGCCGCGGCTGCGCGTCTGGTAATGGCCGACATGGCCCACCGCCTCGACATAGACCGGCAAGTGCTCGGCCAGGGTGGCGTCGGTCAGCACGTCGCACTGCCGGGTCATCGGCCCGACGCGGGTGCCGCCGTCGCTGCGGGCGACGCCCTTGAGCGCGTCGATGCGGTTGATGTCGAGGACGATGAACGGCTGGCTCATCCGCAGGTTGAGCAGCGGCATCAGCGTCTGCCCCCCGGCGAGGACGGTGGCGCCGCCCCCGGCATCGGCCAGGACGCGGCAGGCTTCCTCGACCGTGGTCGGGGCGACATAGTCGAACGGTGCGGGCTTCATCGGCGGCTTCCTCCCTTGCGGCCGGCGTCGTAGCCGGCGCCGGCGGCGACCACCGTGGTCAGGATCATGATCACCAGCCACCATTCGCCGACGTAGCTGCGGCCGAGCATGAAGCCGCCGACGATCGCCAGCGCCAGCGCCACGATCCAGGCCCAGGGCGCCCCGGCGGGAGCCGGAGCGGCCGGCGGGATGGCGAAGGGAGCTGGCACGGGCGAAGCCGCCTCGGCAGGCGCTGCCACCGTCGCTGCGGGGGCAGCGACCGGGGCCGCGGCCGGAGCTGCGGCTGCCGCCGCTTCGGCGCCGACGATCTCGCCGAAGCGGCTGAAGAACTTGCCGGCGAGCTGCTTGGCCGTGGCATCGATGATCGGCCCGCCGAGCTGCGCCATGCGGCCGCCGACCTGGGCATCGACATGGTAGGAGACCAGCGTGCCGCCGCCGTCGTCGCTCAGGCGGACCTTGGCGCTGCCCCTGGCATTGCCGGCGACGCCGCCGTTGCCCGAACCCTCGATCGTATAGCCGTTCGGCGGATCGAGGTCGCCCAGCGCGACATTGCCTTTGAACCGTGCGCCGATCGGGCCGATCTTGACTTCGGCGACCGCGACGAAGCGATCGTCGCCTTCCTTGTCGAGGCTCTGGCAGCCGGGAATGCAGGCGCGCAGCACCTCTGGGTCGTTGAGCGCTTCCCAGACGCGCTGGCGCGGGGCGGCGATCCGCTGTTCACCCGTCATTTCCATGTGGCTCGCCTCTCCCTTTTCTGTGATCCAGTGTGTGTAGCAAGTAGCCCGCCGCTTCGGCATTGAGCAAGGGGCGTTTTGCGGTGTCGGCGCAGGATAGTCGAGTCCCGGCAAGAGCGCATGCTGCTGCGCCGCGAAGGCCTGGGAGCGGCAGCGAGCCCACTTGCCTTCGCTCGACCTTCGGGGCAGGCTTCCTGCGGGAGTGGGCGCGCAGGCGTCCGGGAGAGGGGAAATGTCGTGAAAGCAGCAGGCCTGCTCGGCCGCATCGTCTATGGGCTGTGCCTTGTCGTCGTCGGCGGCGCACTGGCGCTGGGCGGGACGGAGCTGATCGCGCTGGGCGGGTCGTGGTACTACCTGCCGGCCGGCCTCGCCACGCTCGCAGCCGGGCTGGCGGTGCTGGCCGGACGCCGGCGGACGGGCGCGGCGATCTACCTCGCGCTGCTGGCGGCGACGCTCGCCTGGAGCCTCGCCGAAGCCGGGCTCGACGGCTGGGCCCTGGCGCCGCGGCTGATCTCGCCTTTCGTGCTCGGCCTGCCGTTCCTGCTGGGCGGGCTGTTCGGCAGGAACCGCCTCGATCGCGTCGCCGGGCTGGCGACGACGACCGCCGCGGTGGCGCTGGTGGCAGTGGTCTGGGCGAACTCGGGATTCCGGCCCGTCGCCGCGCCGGCGCGCGGGGCGATTGCCCAGGCGGCGGCCCCGGGCGACTGGCCGCACTTCGGCAACGGCCTCGCCGGCACGCATTTCTCGCCGCTGGCAGACATCGACCGCGGCAATGCCGGGCGCCTGCAGGTCGCCTGGACCCGGCCGGTCGGGCCGATGCCGGCCAGGCCGCTCGGCCAGAACCAGGTGCAGCCGCTGAAGGTCGGCGACCATCTCTACATCTGCACGGCGTTCAACGACATCCTCGACCTCGACCCGGAGACCGGCAAGGTCCGCTGGCATTTCCGCTCGGGCGAGAAGGGCGAGGGCCTCTATTCGATCAAGTGCCGCGGCGTCGCCCACTATGCCCTGCCGGGGGCGAGCGGCTTCTGCGCCGCCCGCGTCTATACGGCGGGGGCGGGCAAGCTCTACGCCGTCGACGCGGAAAGCGGCAGGCCCTGCCCGGGCTTCGGCAGCGACGGCGTGGTCGACCTGATGCAGGGGATCGCGGCGCGCGGCCCCGGCTACTACCGCGTGAGCTCGGCGCCCACCGTGGTCGGCGGCAAGCTGATCTTCGGCGGCGCCATCGCCGACGGCCAGCATGCCGGCGAGCCCTCGGGCGTGGTCCGTGCCTACGACGCGGCCACCGGCAAGCTTTCCTGGGCCTGGGACCCGGGCAATCCCGGCCGCACCGGCGCCCCGGAAGCGGGCCAGACCTTCGTCTCGGGCACGCCCAACGTCTGGGGCCCGATCAGCGCCGACGAGGCGCTGGGCCTGGTCTTCGTGCCGACCGGCAATGCCACGCCCGACTACTGGGGCGGCCACCGCTCGGCCGAAAGCAACCGCTACGCCAGCTCGGTCGTCGCGCTCGACGCCGCCACCGGCGCACCGCGCTGGTCGTTCCAGACGACGCATTACGACGTCTGGGACTACGACGTCGCCTCGCAGCCGGTGGTCTTCGACCTGCGCAGCGACAAGGGCGTCGTCCCGGCGCTGCTGCAGCCGACCAAGCGCGGCCAGCTGTTCGTGCTCGACCGCCGCACCGGCCGCCCGATCTTCCCGGTCGTCGAGAAGCCGGCGCCCCAGGCCGGGGCGGTGGAGAAGCTTTCCCCGACCCAGCCGTGGTCGACCGGCATGCCCGACCTCGGCGGCCCGCCGCTGACCGAGAGCCGGATGTGGGGCATCAGCGCGCTCGACCAGCTGTGGTGCCGGATCAGGTTCCGCGAGGCGCGCTACGAAGGTTCGCTGACCCCGCCGGGGATCACCTACAGCATCCAGGACCCCGGCTATATCGGCGGGGTCAACTGGGGCAGCGCGACGATCGACGGCGGGCGGCAATTGGCTTTCCTGGTGTCGAACCGCATCGTCAACTACATCCGTCTGGTGCCGCGCACGGACCCGGCGGCGCGCAGGCTCAAGCCCGATCCGGCTTCCAACCTCGGCGGCCTGGTGCCGCAGGAGGGGACGCCTTTCGCCGCCGACATCAAGCCGTTCCTGTCGCCGCTGGGCGTACCCTGCCAGGCGCCGCCGCACGGGCTGATCAACGCCGTCGACCTGACCACCGGCAAGCTTGCCTGGAGCCGCCCGCTCGGCAGCGCGCGCGACCTCGGGCCGATGCGGATGCCGTCGCACCTTCCCTTCACCATCGGCACGCCGACCTTCGGCGGCAGCATGGCGACCGCGGGCGGCCTGGTCTTCGTCGGCTCTTCGCAGGACCACGCCTTCCGCGCTTTCGACAGCGATACGGGCAAGCTGCTGTTCGAAGCCGACCTGCCCGGCATTTCGGCGACGCGGCCGATGACCTACCGGTCGAGCCGCAGCGGAAGGCAGTTCGTCGTCGTCGCCTCCGAAGCGCCGGCCAGGGGCGGGGCCAGCTTCGGGGCGATCACTGCCTTCGTCCTGCCGGGCAAGTAACCGCGCCGGCCGCTTAAACAACCGATCCGGACCTAGTTGCGGATGAACCGCCCGGCCGGCGCGCTAGTCACGGGCGCCGACGGGACGCCGCCGGCTGGACGGCAGCGGCCCTGCGGCGAGGGCCATGATCTTGCGGACGCTATTCGACAGTCATCGGGGTGGGCGATGGGCCCGGACCTTGGCCCTCGCCTGGCTTGCCGCAGCCGCTACGGCCGCTGCCGCCGCGCCGCCCGGCACGCCGACGATCGACCGTGACCGGGCCGACCGCGTCGCTCCCGTCATCCCGGATGCACCGCCGCCCCGGACCGGCAAGGGCGCGGCCGAAGTGGCCGCACGACCGGCGGCGGAAGTCACGCTCCGCGGCTTCCGCTACGAAGGATCGTCCCTGCCCGCCGCGGTGCTCGACGATGCGCTGCGCCCCTTCCTCGGCCGGCCGCTGACGGCCGAGACGCTGCAGGCCGTGGCCCGGTCGGCCGCCGCCGCCCATGCGGCCGGCGGAATCGCCTACTATGCGGTCTCCATTCCCGCCCAGGTGCCGAGCGGCGGGGTGCTGACCTTGCGGGTGGTCGAGGGGCGGCTGGCCGACTATCGCCTGACGAACATCACGCGCAGCACGCCGACCCGGCTCATCGCCGCCGACATGGAGCAGCTGATGCGCGAGCGGCCGCTGCGCCGGTCCAGCCTCGAGCGCAAGCTGGCGCTGCTGCGCGACGTTCCCGGGCAGTCGCTCGACGCGCAGGTGCGGCAGCTCGATCCGGCCGGCGCACTGGCGCTCGATCTCACCAGCCGCCGCAAGCAGCTGGAAGTCGGCGTCACGCTCGACAACAATGGGATCAGCAATGTGGCGAGCGGCGTGCAGGCGCAGCTTGCGGTCACGGTCAACGGCCTGCTGCGCGAAGCCGACACGACCCGGCTTTCGGCCTACCTGCCGTTCCATCCCGATCGCTACCAGTTCTATTCGGCCAGCCACGGCACGCCGATCGGCAGCGACGGCCTGCGCCTGACCGGCAGCCTCGCGCATTTGCGCACGCGCACGCGCGATTCGAACCTGCGCGGCCGCGCGAGGCTGGCCGGCGTCACCGCCAGCTACCCGCTCGTCCGCTCCGCCCGCAGCAACCTGTCGCTGAGCCTTTCGCTGGATGGGGTCGACAGCAGCAACTACTTCCTCGACGTCCGGTTCGGCGACTACCGCTCGCGCGCGCTGCGCCTTGCCGCATCGTGGTCGCGAGTCGACGAGAAGACCGGCTACGCCGCCTCGGCAGTCTTCAGCCGGGGCCTCGACGTGCTGGGGGCGCGGCCGTTCGCCGGCTTTTCCGAGGTGCGCTTCGGCAAGCTCGACGTCCAGGCCGTCGCCGCCCGCAGCGTCTCGGCAAAGCTCGTCGCGAAGCTGGCGGTCAAGGCGCAGTATTCGTCCAGCCGGCTGCCGGTGACCGAGCGCTTCTCGCTCGGCGGCAGCGGTGCCGGCCTCGCTTTCCGCGCCGGCGACGTCACTGCCGACAAGGGCATCGCCGGCAGCCTCGAGCTGTCCCGGCAATTGCCGGCGCAGGGCAAGGTCCCGCGCCTGTTGCTGTTCGCCTATGCCGACGGCGGCCTCGGCCACGTTGCCGCCCGTCCGGACTTTCGCCTGCCGCCCCGGAACTACGCGCTGGCATCGGCGGGGGGAGGGCTTCGCCTCGCCGCCGGCGGCTGGCATGCGAGCGCCCAGCTGGCAGTCCCGCTCAGGCGACCGCGGCGGGACCGCGGCGCCGCGCCCCGTCTCCTCCTGGCGATCGGGCGGACATTCTGATGCGGCCCTGCCGATCCGCAGATGGCGGGAGGGCGCGATGAACAACGCCTGGGAAGTCTGGACCGCCGCGCTTTCGGCCGGCGAATGCGACGCCATCGTCGCGCGGGCAGAACTCTACGTCTGCCAGCCGGCGACCGTCGGCTTCGCCGACACCGCCCGCACCGATCCTTCGTTCCGCTCGTCGATGGTGCGCTGGCTGGATGCCGGCACCGAGCGCGCGCTGGTCGACCGGCTTATGCAGTTCGTCGCCTCGTCCAACCGGACGAATTTCGGGGCCGAGATCGTCGCACCCTATGAATTGCAGTTCACCGAGTACCACGCTGCGGCCGAGGGCCAGTACGGCTGGCACCAGGACGTCTGGCTGGAATCGCCGCGGCCGTTCGATCGCAAGCTGTCGCTGGTGCTGCAGCTTTCCGACCCGGCCGACTATGCCGGCGGGCAGTTCGAATTCTTCGGCCTGCCGAGTCCCGCGGCGGCGTTCATGCCGCTCGGATCGATCCTGGTCTTCCCGTCCTTCCTGCAGCATCGCGTGCTGCCGGTCACCGCCGGCATCAGGCGCAGCCTGGTCACCTGGGTCGAAGGCCCGCGCTGGCGCTGAGCCATGCTTGCGTCGGGAGCGCAGGTGGGCGAAGCGCAGGTCTGGCTCGCGGCCGCGGCGGCTCTGGGCCTGGCGCTGCTGCTGGCGCGCGCGGTCCATAGCGACCTGGCCCGTCGCCGGATCTCCAACCGGACCTGTCTGGCCGTCGCGCTGCTGGCAGTGCCATGGTGGAGCGGCCTGGCGCCCGACCCGGCCGCCGTGCTGGGCCGGCAGCTGGCGCTGGCCCTGGTCGTCGCGCTGCCGCTGGTCGTGCCGTTCGGCCTGCGCCTGCTCGGCGGGGGCGACGTCAAGCTGATCGCCGCTCTAGCGCTGTGGCTGCCGCCGGGCGAGATCGTGCCCATGCTGCTTTCCACCGCGCTGTGCGGTGCCGCGATGGGCCTGGCCGCCTGGCTCGCCGCACGGCTGCGACGCGCGCCGGTCCGGCCGGTCCCCTATGGCCTGGCGATCGCAGTGGGGACGAGCGTCGCCCTGGCTCCCGCGATCGGCGGCCTGGTCGCGTCCCTCCGGCCGTAGGCTTCATCTCCGGAATGGAGGTGGTTCGCCTTGGATCGCGGCCCCACGCTGCCCTAGTCCGGCGCGACCGAGCGACTTGGGAGACCGGCGATGGCGGGATTTGTGCGGGACATGCTGGCCGGCCTGGCCCACGCCGGCGGGCGGGACGGGCCGGGGGCCGAACATCACCGGCTTCTCGTCCGGCTGGACCGGCGCCTGGCCGGTCTCGTCCGTGGCGGCAGCGGCGCCGAAGGAGAGACGATCCGGCTGCGGCCGGGCGATTGCTCGGCCTGGAGCGGCGATCCGCGCGGCCGGCCCGCCCACAGCGCCGAAAGCTGCCGCGCCCTGATCGACTCGATCGCGGACGCGGGCGGCAACCGCATCCCCGTGCTGGTGCGCGCCAATCCACCGGGCTCGGCACAGCCGTGGGAGCTGCTGGTCGGCGGGCGCCGGCATTTCGCAGTCGACTGGCTCAATCACAACGGCCGCCCCGAACTGCGGCTGAAGGCGCTGGCCGTCGCGCTTAGCGACGAGGAGGCATTTCGGCTGGCCGACATCGAGAATCGCGAGCGCGAGGACATCGCCGAACTCGACCGCGCGCGCAGCTACCAGGCCGCGCTCGACCGCTTCTACGGCGGCGTCCAGACGCGCATGGCCGAGGCACTGGGCCTGTCGAACAGCCAGTTCAGCCGGCTGCTCTCCCTGGCGCAGCTGCCCGTCGAAGTGGTCGATGCCTTCGCCACGCGCGAAGAGATCCGCGTCCGCCATTCGGAAGTGCTCACGCCGCTGCTACGCCGCGCCGATGCCGGCGAGCGGCTGCTTGCCGCGGCGCGCGACATCGGCGGCGAGCAGCAGGCGCTGGCGCGGGACGGCGGCCAGCTGCTTTCGGCGGCGACGGTGCTGGCGCGGCTCAGGGATGCGGCAGCAGGCTTGCCGCGCGACCATGCCGTCGTGGCGGGCGGTACGCGTGTCGGACAGGTCCGGCCCGGCCGCGGCGGAGCGCTGCTGATCGACCTAGCCCTTGCCGAGGACGCCGATATCGACGCGCTCCTGTCGGCCCTGCGCGCCACGCTCCTGGCCGCGCGGGAGGATCAGTAGCTGCCGTTGGTGACCAGCACCGAACTGGTCACGACCGAGCCGGGCAGCGGCACGAAGCCCGCGTAGCGCATGATCGGGCTCGCCGACAGATCGTAGCTGACGCGGACTTCGAACAGGCCGTCGCCGGCCGGCTGGGCGCTGATCTCGCTGATCTCGCCGCCGGCCAGCAGGGCGCCGTAGCCGTCCATCACTTCCTGCGCGCGGGCTTGCGCCAGGCTCGTGCGCTCGGCCGAGCTCAGCCCGGCCATGGCCGACCGGGCGCCTTCGCTGGCCGCCTGGCGCACGCCGAGGAACACCGAGAAATAGAGCGCATAGATAATGGTCGCGAAAGCGAGCATCAGCAGCGGCGGCGCGACGAGCACGAACTCCAGCGCCGCGAGACCCCGCTCGCAGCGCAGGAGCCGGCTCGCTCTCGGCAAGGGCCCGGCCACGGTCCCGACGCCTAGGGAATGCTGGCAAAGAGGTTGGTGAAGGCGGCCTGCAGCTCGGTGGTGAAACTGGCGCCGACCGCGGCGATGGCGGCGACGACGAAGCCGCCGAGCACGGCATATTCGACTGCCGCCAGCCCCTTTTCGTCGCGGATGAGCCGCCGCATGAGCCTTTGCGTGAATTGAAGCATGATTTTCGTCCTTCTCCCGCCAATGTTGTTGGCCGGCGGAGCGGGGGAGGCGCCGCGCCGGCCGTCTCGAAGCTCAGACCAGCACCGGCACTCCGCACCGCGCACCGCTGACGCGCACCGTCGCATGGCCGAGCTGGATGCCCAGCGCGGCCAGCAGGCTGTCGAGCAGCGGATCGGCGGCGCTGCCCGCCAGTCCGCCGATCGGCGCGACCACTGCGCCGAGCACTTGCGACCGCACCGAATCGGCGGCGGCGCTGCAGATCAGCGGCAGGCACAGGCCAAGGATGCGGACTTGCAGGCCGCTGGGCGCGGCAAGGCTGGCGGTCAGCGAAGTAAGCAGCGGGCCGACCTGCGATCCGTTGCCGACGCTAGCCGGCGTCCCGGGGTCTTCGGGCGAGCCGATCCGCCCCTGGCCGCCGGGACCGAAAGCCAGGTCGGCGCTCGCGCCCATCACCGGCTGCGCGACGGCGCGGGCATCGACGGTCACCAGCGACAGCAGGTTGACGATGCGGACCTGGCCGATGTCGGCGGCCGTGATCGGCGGCATCGGGCTGGTCATGGCATTGGCCGGGGCCGAGCCGACATAGGCGTTGACCAGGCCCGAGGCGGCATGGACCGTCACGCGGGTGTCCTGCGCCTGCTCGGGAGTGTCGGGGCAGGCGATATCGGTGACCTGGGCCTCGGCGGCGGCGACATCGACCAGCACGGGCAGCGCGTTGACCGCGACCGTATTGCCCAGGACCGAGAGGTTGGGCACGGCGACGAGCAATTGCAACCGCAGCGCCGCAGTGCTGGCACGGGTCTCGCCCGCGGGTCCGAACGAAAAGCGCGGGCGGTCCATCGGTCCCCTGGCGATGCCGGCGATGCGCAGCGTGCTGCCGGCCGAGACGACCGAGAGGGCATCGGACAGGTCGACGGCGCCGTTGCCGCCCTGGATCGCGAAGGCGAGCAGCTGGTAGGCGTTGAGGCCGGCGCGCAAGGCGGGCTTGGCTGCCGAGCCGCCGACCGGCATGTGCTTCCACACGCCCAGCCCGAACAGGCCGGCAAGCGGCACCTGGTAGCCGCTGCCGACCTGTCCCGCGGCATTGGCCAGCGCTGCCGCCGTGCCGGGATCGCGCGCGGATTCGGCAGCGGCGGCTAGGATATCCGCCAGCGGCACGGTGCGGGCGACGAGGTCGGAATAGGTCCCCGTTTCCCCGACGCGCGCGGCCAACCGGTCGAAGAACAGCCCGGCATCGACGGTTCCGCTCATCAGCGCTGCGACATCGCCCGAACCGAGTGCGAGAGTCCGCCCGAGCAGCGCGCCGAGCAGGCCGTTGACATGGGCGACCAGCGGATTGCCGACGGTGACGATGCCCGATGTCAGGCCCAGCCCGGCCTCGTCGATGCGCGCCGCCGTCGCCGTCGCCGACAGCGGCGGGATCGGGTCGGCGGGTCCGAGCAGGCTCGACAGGAAGCGCCGGCTCGGCGCCGAGCTGCGCAGCCGCACCGCCGTTGCCCGGCCGTTGCCGGGGCAGCGGGTGAAGCTGGGGTCGAAGCGGTCCTGCGGCGCGACGGCGATGTCGGGGCAATAGCGCCCCACTTCCACCGATTGCAGTACCGAGGGGGAGAAGCCGTTGCGCGACAGATAGGCGCGCGCCCGCGCATCGGCCTGGTCGGGAACCATCGCTGCCGCCAGCGCCGCCGCCTCGGTCGCGGCGCGCAGCTCGCGGCCGGACGCGTAGTAGAGCGCCGTGTCGAGCAGCACGCCGGCGACGGCCAGCAGCATGCCGGCAAGGACTGCGACCATGGGCGCAACCGCCGCGTTCCGGTCGCGCAGGAGAAGGGCTGCGCGGCTCAGCATGACGCCTCGCTTCCGCTTGCCTTGCGCTCGCCCGCGATCGCGGCCGCCTGCCTGGAAAGTTGCACGCGCAGACGGGCGCGGCCGGCGTCGTCGCCGCTTCCGGCCAATATGGCTTCGACCTCAGCCGTCCGCCCCGACAGGGTCAGCGCCAGCAGCAGGTTGTTGCGGATCACCTCGGCTCCGGGTGCGAGGTCGGCAGCGGCGCGCAGGGTCTCGGCGGACTGGTGCCGGTCGCCGCTCCGCAGCAGCGCATAGCCCAGCGCGTTGCGCAGCCGAGCGTCGGCCGGGCTCGCGCGCACGGCGGCGCGATAGCAGGCGGCGGCGCCGGCCCAGTGGCCCGTGGCCGCAAGCACATGGCCGCGGGCGGCGGTCACGGCGGCGCGCGACGGGCTGTCCTCGCTCACTGCGGGCAAGCCGGCGGCGACCGCCTGCGCCTCGGCAAGGTCGCCGAGGTCGAGCAGGCTGTCGATCCGCAGCACCCTGGCATCGTTGTCGCCGGGATAGCGGCGGTCGAAATCGTCGAGATAGGCGAGCGCGGCGCGCGGCCGTCCGTCGGCGCGGGCCTGGCGGATGAGCTGGAAGTAGAGGCCCTGCGTCGCCGGCGGCGCAGCGCCGGCCGGCGCCGCAGCGGCCAGCAGCAGCGCGGCGGCGCCTGCCGCGGTCCAGGGCCGGGGAGCAGGCTGCCGGTTCATCGCGCACCTGCCTGCAGCGTGTCGAAGATCGCGGTGACCGGCGGCCCGGCGAGCACGACGAACAGCGCCGGCATCAGGAACAGGATCATCAGCACCACCATGCGCACGGTGACGCTGCCCATCGCTTCCCTGGCCCGGGCGATCCGCCGCTGGGCGAATTCCCTGGCGAACTCGCGCAGGGCCGGGGTCAGCTCGACCCCCTGGAAAAGGCCCTGGCGGAACAAGGCCGCCAGTTCCTGCGCACCGGGGATCGCGAGGCGCGCGGCCCAGCGGTCGAGCGCCGGCTCGTAGTCCATCCCGCGGTCGAGATCGGCCACGAGCAGCGCCATCTGGCGCGAGTGGCGGGGCAGGGCGACCACTTCGTCGCGAGCGATGGCGCGGAAGCACTGGTCGAGCGCGACCCCGCTCTGCAGCATCATCAGCATGAGGTCGAGCAGGAAGGGGAACTCGGCCGTGATCTCCCGCGCCCGCCGCGCCGCCAGCAGCTGGCTCCACTGCCGGGCGCCGATCAGGGCCGCGGCTCCGGCGAGCCCTTGCGGCAGCCGCGCCGGCAGCGCGTCGCTGCGGCGGGGCGCCCGCGCCAGGCGCGCCGACAGCCTCGCCTCGAGCCGCCGCTCGGCCAGCAGCAGCCGGGTCGCCGAAGCGGCGATCGCGAGGCCGCCCGCCCCGGTGGCGACCGACAGCCAAAGCAGCAGCGCCGTCATCAGAACGCGATCCGCATGATGCGGTTCATCAGCAGCATGCCGATGGCCTGGAGGACCAGAGCGACCACGGCCAGGCGGTGGCCGCGCGGATCGTCGACGAAGAAGGCCAGGTAGTTGCGGTTCAGCGCCACCAGCAGCGCCATGGCGACCAGCGGCATGGCCACCAGCACCCTGGCGCTGATCCGCGCCTCGGCGGTCGCCGCCTTGAGGTCGCGCTTGAAGCCGGCGCGGTCGCGCAGCAGCCGCGCCAGGTTGGCGAGGACCGCGGTCATCGCTCCGCCGTAGCGCAGGTTGGTGCGGATCGCGGCGGCGAGCATGGCGATCTCGGGAACGCGCAGGCGGTCCGCCCATTGCTGCATCGCTTCGCCCAGCGGGGCGCCCAGCTCGATGCGGCGGGCGACCGGTGCCATGTAGCTGCGGACCACGTCGGGCGCTTCGGCCAGCCCGCGCTCCAGCGCCTGCGGCAGCGAGGCGCCGACCGCCTGGAGCTGGCGCACCGTATCGACGTAGAAGGGAAGCGCGTCGATCAGGGCCTCGATCCGGCGGCCGGCGCGCCGCCGGACCCAAAGGGCAAGTCCGGCGGGAAATGAGACGAGCACGGCGATGCCGGCGGCGAGCCCGAACGTCAGCAACGCCGCCAGCGTCAGCCCGGCCAGCGCGATGCCCCAGCTCCACAGCAGCCGCGCCGTGACCACGACTTGCGCGCGGGCCAGCAGCGGGGCGATGCCGGCGGGCACGGCAGCGAGCGGGCCGGGCCGCAGCGTCGCCGCGCGGTCGGGCGAGAGCGGTGCGAGCCGCCGGTCGAGCCGCGCGGTCTCGCGCCTGCGTTCGCCGGCGACACAGGCGGCGCTCGCCGCCGCCAGCAGCAGCGCCAGCAGGACCAGGGCGATGCCGTTCAGCACAGGCTGTCCCCGGTCCCGGCGTAGTCGCGCAGCCGCGGCAAGTGGAACGGGCGCGGCGAGAGGGTGCGGAATTGGCCGGAGCCGGTCATCGGCCCGCGCTCCTCGAAAGCGAAAAGCTCGTTCAGCGAATAGGCCTCGCCCTCAAGGCCGGTGACCTCGGTGACCGAGACGACGCGCCGGCTGCCGTTGGCGTGGCGCTGGGTGTGCACGACGATGTGGATGCTGCTGGCGATCAGCCGCCGGATCGCGCGGATATCGTGCTGCAGTCCGGAAAAGCTCAGCAGCAGCTCGAGCCGGGCGAAGGCGTCGCGCGGGCTGTTGCCGTGGATCGTCGACATCGATCCGTCGTGGCCGGTCGACATCGCCTGCAGCATCTCGATCGCCTCGCCGCCGCGCACTTCGCCCAGGATGATGCGGTCCGGCCGCATGCGCAGCGCGTTGCGCATCAGCTCGCGCGCCGGCACTTCGCGGCTGCCGTCGAGATTGGGCGGCCGGGTCTCCAGCCGCACGACGTGCTCCTGGCGCAGCTGCAGCTCGGCGGCGTCCTCGATGGTGATCAGGCGCTCGCCGTCGCCGATCGCACCGGACAGGACGTTGAGCAGCGTCGACTTGCCGGCGCCGGTGCCGCCGCTGATCAGGATGTTGAGGCGCGAGCGCACTGCCGCGGCAAGATAGGCGGCCATCGCCGCGCTCAGCACCTGGCGCTCGACGAAAGTCGCCAGGGTGAAGGGTTCGGCGCGGAACTTGCGGAGCGACAGCACCGGCCCGTCGAGCGCGATCGGCGGGATGACGACGTTGACCCGGGTGCCGTCGCGCAGCCGGGCGTCGACATAGGGCGTGGACTCGTCGACCCGGCGCCCGATCCGCCCGACGATCCGCTGGATGATGTTCATCAGGTGCACCTCGTCGCGGAAGCGCGTGTCGACTTTCTCCAGCAGGCCGCCGCGCTCGACGAAGACGTGGTGCGGGCCGTTGACGATGATGTCGTCGACGCCGGCGTCGCGCAGCAGCGGCGCCAGCGGGCCGAGGCCGGCGACCTCGTCCTCGACGTCCTCGACCAGCAGCAGCCGTTCGGCCGTGTTCAGCGCCAGCTGGCCGCGCCGGCTGCGGCTGCGGATCGCGCTTTCGATCTCCTCGCGCAGCGCCCGCGGGCTCAGCGCCTCGACCGTGCCGCCGCGCGCCTCGAGCTGCTCGATCACCTGCTGGCAGGTCTGCGCCTTGACCGCCTGGTAGATGTCGCTCATCCGCCGTGCGGCGGGCTGGGCGATCGGCGCGAGGCGATGCGGCTCGGGCACGGCCATGCCGCGCAGTTCGGTGGTCAGCAGGCTCATCGCCGCGCCTCGACCATGCCGAGCACGGCGCCGCGCAGCTTGTCGATCCGCTGCAGCGCCCAGCCTTGCGGCGCCCGCAGCGGCGCCTGCCGCGCCCTGCCGCGGCAATCGGCCACCCGGCGCAGGGCCTGCAGATAGGCCCCGCCGGCGGGTGCCAGGGCCAGCGGCTGGCCGGAGTTCAGCGCATTGCTCAACCGTACCGGGTCGGCCGGAATGTCGAGACTCGCGCCGATCTCCAGCACTTGCGCCATGCGCTGCCCGCCCAGCAGGACCCCGGGCAGGTGGTTCCAGACCAGCAGCCGGATGCCTTTCCGGACGGATGGTTCGAAGGCGATGCGATCGAGCAGCCGCCGCGCGTCTTCGAGTTCGCGGATCGACTGCGGGCAGACCAGCTCGACCCGGTCGGCCAGCGTCCCCAGCTCGCGCAGCAGGGCGGGGTGTCGCAGGCTGCCGGCGCAGAGGATCACGTCGCTGCAGCAGGCGCGCAGCAGGCGGACCAGGCTGGCGATGTCGCCCGGCGCGATGCCGACCGGCTCGGCGCCGGTGCCGCCGTCGAACGTCAGCAGCATCAGGCCGCTCGCCGGGTGCCGCGCCACCGTGCTGGCCAGCAGGCTGGCATCCAGGCGCTCGAGTTCGGCGATCGCCGTCGCCAGGCCGTAGCCGGCCTTGATGTCGAGATAGGCCTCGCAAGTGCTGGTCGGCAGCGTGCAGTCGACCAGCAGCACCGAAGGGCGCTCCCGGCAGCGCAGCAGGGCAAGGTCGGTCGCGACGATCGCGGCGGCATGCTGGTCGGGGCCGAGCAGCAGCGTCAGCCGGCCGCCCTCGCCCTGGTCGACCAGCGCGCCGTTCAGCAGCCGCGAGATGACTTCGGCCAGTTCCCGGCCGTCGGCATTGCGGGGCACCACGTCATCGGCGCCGGCGCGGACCGCGCGCAGGATCTCGTCGCTGTCGGCCCGCTCGACGGCGACGACGACCGGGCGGCCGCCGGCGGAGCCGACCACTGCCGCGACCGCTGCCGCCAGCGACCGCTCGGGCGGGATCGCGGCGCTGTCGACCACGACCACGGCCGGGCCGTCGAGCCTGTCGGGCTCGAGCGCCTGCATCAGCTCGACCGGGACGCGGCCGGCCATGGCTTCGCCGATCGCTTCGGCCAGCGCGCGGTCGACGGAAAGCAGCAGGATGCGGGCCATGTCAGCGGATCACGCCGAAGGGGGAGCTGCGCTGGTCGAGCCCGTCGAGGCCGGGCAGCAGGTCGGCGGCCGGTCCTTCGCCTGCCGCGGCTCCGCGCGGAATCACGGGGGAGTCGTTCGGCGCGACCAGGCGCGGCGTGGCGACGATGATCAGCACCTGGCGCTCCTTCTGGTTCTGCCGGCGCGCGAAGAAGGCGCCGAGCACCGGGATGTCGCCAAGCAGCGGGACTTTCTCGCGCGTGACCGTGCTGCTGCTGTAGCTGAGCCCGGCGATGACGAAGCTCTGCCCGGCGCCCAGCTCTACGGTCGTCTCGGCGGAGCGGCGGCGCAGGCCCGGCACGACATAGCCCTGCAGCTGGACGCCGATGCCGTAGTCGAGCTCGCTCACTTCCGGGGCGATCTTCAGGACGATGCGGTCGCCGGCAAGGACACGGGGCGTTACCGCCAGGCGGACGCCGAATTCCTTGTACTGGATCGCGATCGTCCCCTCGCCGCTGCCCGAGCTCTGCGGGACCGGCACCGGCACTTCGCCGCCGGCGAGGAAGCTCGCCTGCTCGCCCGAGCGGGCCAGCAGCGTCGGCTGGGCGAGCAGCTCGGAGAGGCCGTTCGACGACAAGGCGCTGAGCACGGCGTCGATGCCGCGGTTGGGGGCGGCGAGGAACAGGTTGAAGGCGTTCTGCAGCGGCACCGTGCCTTCCACTGCCGGGCCCTGGGCGGTGAAATCGACCTTTCCGAGCGTGCTCGGCGCGAAGACGGCGCCCTGCATGTCGCCGCTCAGCTTGGTGAAGTTGAAGCCGAGCGCCCGCAGCGTCGAATCCGAGACCGCTGCGAACCGGACATCGACCGCGACCACCGGCTCGCGGCCTGCGGGCGGGAGAGCGGCAGCTCGGCCTGCCACCGTCAGAGCCGTCTCCCGCATGAGGCGGCCGTCGCCGGCATAGACCGACAGCAGCGCCCGGCCCGGGCTCAGCCCCCGGATCGACAGGCTGCGCGCGCTGGGTGCGGTGACGGCGATCACGTCCTCGCGATCGACTTCGATGCGGCCGATCGGCTGCGGGTAGGACAGGGTCTGCCCCGATCCCACCTGCAGCAAGTCCTCCTGCGCTGGGGCGGAGGATGGCAGCAGGACCGCCAGTGCCGGCAAGGCGAGCCACGGCTTCATCGCGCGCCGCTCCCGGCGTAGATCACCCGGCGGCGGTCGCCGACGATCAGTTCGATCGGATGCCGGCTGCTCGCCCCGGGGATCACGCGGATCTCGGTCGCAGGCGGCGGCGCAGCCATGGGCGGCACGACCGGCAGCGGCGCGCGCGAGACCGTGGTCGCCAGGCGCAGCTGCCCGACATCGGCCGGATTGCGCAGCGAGAGGTGGAGCGTGCCGGTGCTTTTCGCCAGCGACAGGACGGCGACCTGCGCGGGGGCGAGAGCCAGGGTCACGGTGCGCGCGGGACCGGACGTCCGCTCGCCCGCCGTCGCCGGGCCGGCCGAAGCGCCGACCACGGCATCGCCGACCGCCAGTACGAGCACGTTCTGCAGCAGCGTGTCGGCGCGGCTGCGGGCCGAGCCGCGCGCGCCGCTCAGCGCGTCGGCGCCGGGATAGACGACTTCGACGTCGACCGTGTCGCCCGGGCGCAGCAGGCCGGCGACCGCGATTTCGCCCGGCGTCTCGATGGTCATGGCGCGCATGCCGAAGGGGACGCGGATGGCCAGCCGGGCGACCTGGTCCAGCGCTTCGCGCGGGATCATGGCACCGGCCGCCAGCGGCCGGGTCGCGACTTTGCCGACGACCTCGCCGGCCGTGGCGACCAGCGGATGGCGCGCCGGGTCGCCGGGCGCGTTGCGGATCATGCCGGCGGTGATGGTCTCGCCCAGGGCGATCGGCCGCGCGGCCTCGGCGAGCACCACCAGCCGGGCCGCAGCCGCGGCCGGCCCAGGCCTGGCCACCGCGGGCGCAGCCTGGCGCTGCAGCTCGCCGAGGCCGAGCAGCAGGGACAGGGCGGCCGCGCACAGCCCGACGGCAATCGTGATCCTGGCTCTCAGGCCCAGGTGCATGCATCGCTCCCTCTTGCCGGGAGCGCCGGCGCACAGGCTTGTGCCTGGGCACGGCATCCCGATCGACAGGCAGGTGATACCCGGCGTGCCGTCGGTAGGAGAGCCGATACCAGACCGTTTCGGACATAACCCGGCTGCCGACGCGCGTTCCTGCGCGCCTTCAGGGCGGCCCGACATCTTGGGTGGAACAAGTCCGGGAATGGATTTCTGCGGTGTCCGGGGCTCCTTGTGGCGATCGCTTGGTAGGAACGACTAGATAGATCTCGCTAGGATTCTCCCCGACGCGGCAATTGCAGCAAAGTGGAGCGAATCGGCCGCGCGCAGCGGCGGCGCGGTGCCGGCGTCGCGCAGTGCCGGCACGGACCGACCGCCAGGAGGGCCCTGCCGGAGCAGCAGGCAGGTGCAGAGGCCGATCACCACCAGCTGCAGGACGATGACGATCGCGGCCAGGCGGCAGGTCCGGCCGGTCGCCGCGGCGAAAGCCCGCTGGTAGACGGTGGCTTCGCGCCGGAACGTCGACAGCGCGAGGCCAAGCGCCTTGAGCGCCGAGTCCTGGTCGGAGCGGATGGCGTCGAGCCCGTCGCCCACGGTCTCGCGCAGCGCGCGCAGTTCGTGGCCCTGCCGCCGTATCACCTGCTCGTCGGCCTGCATGGCGAGGAATTCGCGCACCATCGCCTCGACCCGCACGGCGTCGACGCCGGCGTTGCGCATCAGCTCGCCCAGCCCGGCATAGCTGCTCCTGGGCACGCGCTCGATCATCGGCCGGCGGTGCGGCCGGTGGTGCCGGCGCCCTTGGCCGGACCGGCATGACCGAGCGCCGGAACCGCGCGGGCGGTGTCGTCGTTCGCCGGATAGCGCTTCCACGAGCGGACGATCGAGGGGCGGCCGAGGGCATGGCCCTGCTGCCACTCGACGCCCGAGGCCAGCGCCGCCTCTCCCAGCTCGACGGTCTCCACGCCTTCGACGACCACGGCGGTCGCCAGCGCCTTTGCCAGCCCGACCATGTGGTGAAGGATCACCCGGTCGCGCTCGCAGCCGGTCGCCCGGCGCAGGAAGCCGCCATCGATCTTCACGACGTCGGGGCCGAGTCCCAGCAGCGACCAGAACGATGCCTGGCCGACGCCGAAATCGTCGATGACCAGCTTGCAGCCGACGCCGCGCAGGCTGGCGGCGAATTGGATCGCATCGGCCTTGGACAGCATCGGCAGGGTCTCGGTGATCTCGACGAACAGCCGCGTCCCGAGCCGGCCGTAGGCGGCCAGGCAATGAGTCACGCCTTCCCACCAGGGATCGAGCCGGGCGCTCTGCGCCGAGATGTTGACGCCGAGGCAGACGCGCGGCGCATCGACCAGTTCCTCGATGACGCGGAACACCATCAGCCGGTCGAGCGCGGCGATGAGCCCGAGCCGCTCGAGCAGCGCGATGGTCTCGCCCGGAAGCGCGACCGTGCCGCCCGCGGAGAGGCAGCGCAGCAGCGTCTCGTGGTAGAGCACGGCGTCGGGCGCGCCGCTGCCGCGGATCGCCTGCCAGGCGACCAGCAGCCCCTCGGCTTCGACACCGGCGAAGAATTCCGCCGCCGCCGCCATGTCGCGGCGGTAGGACTGGAGCCAGCCCTGGTGCGGTTCGGGCGGATGGCCCTGTGCGGGCAGGCGGGCGAGGGCGGCCTCGGCCTCGGCCAGCAGCCGCCGGTCGCGGTCGGCGACTGCCGCCGGGACCAGCGACCGCGCCGAAGTGGCGGCGATCGCGACATGGATGCGGCTGCCGCCGTGGGCGAAGGCCGAGGAGCCGATCACCGACCAGACGATCGCGAAGCGTGCCGGCAGGCTGTCGGGGCCGGTATCGGGCGCGTCGGCGGCACTACCGAGGATCAGGCTGAACAGGCCGTCCTCGCCGGGCAAGACCGTGCCGCTGCCGAAATAGCCGATGGCGACGAGGTCGCGGAACGTCCGGCACACCTCCTCGCACACCGCCGCGGCGACGGCTTCGCCATAGGCCATGGCGATGTGGCGAAAGTTGTCGATGCGCGCGGCGACGTGCAGTTCGTCGCGGGTGAGCCGGGCGGCGAATCGGCCGTCGGGACTGGGTGGGCGGCCACTGGCCATGTCTTGACCCCTTGCTTGCGGATTGAGGTGGGGAAGGCGGGAGCAGCAGCACCGGGACGCCTCCCGTTACTGGCCCTTGTTCAGCAGCCCGCCGAGCAGGCCGGTCACCGGGGCCAGCACGCTGCCGCTGGGCTGAGTCGGGCCGGCGGAGCCCAGCACACTGCCGACCACTTCGGTGACCGGCGCCAGCGGGTCGCTCGTGCCGCCGCCGGCAGCCGTGCCGAGGACCGAGTTCACGATGCCGGTCACCGGCGCGAGCACGTCCGTCGTGCCGCCGGTCCCGCCGCCGGTCCCTCCCAGCACGGCGCCGACGATGTCGGTCACCGGCGCCAGCGGGCCGTCGCTGCCGCCCGTGCCGCCGGGCAGCGCGGGCGCTGCCGTGTTCACTGCGTCGAGCACCGGCTGGGCGACCGCCTCGACGGCCGACGTCACCGGCGCGACGACCGGTGCGAGCGTCGCCGAGACCTGGTCGACCACGGCGCCGGCCTGCGGTCCCAGCGTCGCTCCGGCGAGGTTGCCGATCGGCTGCAGCCCGGCTTCCACGGTCGCCGCCGTCGTCGGCAGAGCCAGGTCGGCAACCTTGTTGCCCGACAGCAGGTCGACCGTGGCGATCCCGCCGGTGGCCGGGGCAGTGCCGCCGGCGGGATCGAGGACGTTGACAGCCGCGACCGTATCGCCCGTCGAGGGTCCGGTCAGCAGTTGCCCGCCCAGATTGGCGCCGACCAGCGGCCCGGCGATCGTCGGGCTCTGGCCGTCGGACCCCGGCAGGCCGCCGAGCACGCCGTCGGCGAGGCCGGTCACCGGGGCCAGAGTGCCGCCGTCGCCGACGACCGGGTCGGTGACCGGCGCGAGCGCGCCGTTCACCGCACCGACCAGCGGTGCGGTCACCTGGCTCACCGTCGCTGTCACGGTCGCGACGGTGGGCGCCACCGCGTCGGTCGTCTGGGTGACCGCGCTGCCGAGCTGCGGCCCGGCAACGGCGGTCACCAGCGAACCGGCCGGAGCCAGGCCGTCCTGCACCTGCTTTGTGGTCGTCGGCAGCGTCACAGCCGCTGCCGTCCCCTCGCCGGTGAGAAGGTCGACGGTGCCGACCTTGCCCACCGACCGGCTGTCGCCGGGTAGCAGGTTGACGCCGATCAGCGTGCTCGGGCCGCTGGGACCGAGGAGACCGGCGCCCCCGGCACTGGCGCCCACCACCGGGCCGGACAGCGGCGGCGGCGAAGTCGGGCTCGGACCGCCGGGCGCAGTCGGGCCGGTGGGCCCTGTCGGTCCAGTCGGGCCCGTCGGGCCGGTGGGTCCCGTGGGTCCGCTGGGGTCGCCAGGACCTGTAGGTCCGGTGGGGCCACCAGGCCCGGTCGGTCCGCCGGGGCCGGTCGGGCCGGTCGGGCTCCCTGGCTCAGTCGGTCCACCGGGGCCGGCCGGTCCGGTGGGTTCGGTGGGTCCGGTCGGAGTGCCTGGGCCGGAGGGGCCGGTGGGGCCTGTCGGGTCCCCGGGTCCGGTCGGTCCGCTGGGACCGCTCGGGCTGCCCGGACCGCTCGGGCCCGAGGGGCTGCCCGGTCCTGTCGGGCTTCCGGGTCCCGCGGGGCCGCCGGGACTGGTCGGCCCTCCCGGCGGGTTGCCGGCGTGCAGGCCGAAGCCGACACCGTCGGCACAGGCCGTCAGCACGAACAGCGGCAAGGCCGAGGCGCACATCAGGCGCCGCTTCATCCAGCCGTGGGAGCGATTGGTGGTCATCGACGAAATTCCTCCATCTGCAAGCGCGAGGCTCACGACGGAGCATGGCTAGGCGCCATCGCCCGGCGCGGCATGTCGATAAGCAACCGCTTCGGGCCGAACCGCGGCGAAACCGCCACTGCGCGCCGAAGCGACCGCGGAAACCCTGGCCGGACTTACGCAAAGCGCCGGCCCGAAGGCGCAAGAGCGCGGCAAGGGGCGGACAGGGGCAGCCCCGTCCGCCGCTTCAGCGGGGCGGAGGCGCACAAATTCCGGAAATCGGCGGTGCGCGGCGAGATCAGCCAAAACGGTCCAATCTCGGCAAGGCGCCGGCGATCGCATGGGCCGAACGGCTCGCGAAGCCGCAGGTGAGCTGGGGAAAGTTGCCCCGCAGCGCTGGAATTCCTCGGACGCCCGGCTAAATCAGCGCTTCCATCCGCTTGCAGGCAGACTTCACCATGACCGACGAAAGCCTACTCACGCATGTTGCCGACATCGTCACGGCGCATGTCAGCAACAACACCGTTGCCGGCGGCGACCTGCCGGGCCTGATCCGCTCGGTCCACGCGACGCTTGCCGTGCTCGGCGCTGCGCCGGTGGTCGAAGCGAAGGAACTGGTGCCGGCAGTGTCGGTCCGATCGTCGGTGAAAGCCGATGCGATTACCTGCCTGGAATGCGGGGCGAAGCTGAAGGTGCTCAAGCGGCATCTGACCGCCGACCATGGCCTGACACCTGCCGAATACCGCGCGCGCTGGAATCTCGCCGCCGACTATCCCTTGGTCGCCCCCGACTATTCGGATCGCCGCAAGAACCTTGCCGTCAAGATCGGCCTCGGGCGCAAGCCGAAGAAGGCCCCGGCAGTGGCAGTGGCACCCGCAGCGAAAGCCGCGCCGACTGCCGCAGCGGGGACCGCACCGGCGAAAGGGCGCAAGAAGCTTGGGCTGAATTTCGGCGAGAAGGTTACGGCCAGCGCCTGAACACGGGATAGGCCGTCGCTGATCGTCCGGGGCGGAAAGGCTAGCGACCCGATGTCATGACGATTGTCGGCAGCAGCTCGCGCGAGTGGGAATCGCCGTGCGACTGGGCGGCAGCCAGCAGGCTGCAGGCCGCCACCACGGTCAGGGCGATGACGAAATAGTCCATGATGCGAAGCATCGGCGCGGAAAGCAGGCGCGGCCTGGCGACCGGTGCGGTGCCGGCGGCGGTCGCCGTGGAGATTGCCGGCGCCTTGGCCGGGCCGGGCTTCGCGACCGGGGCAGTTGCGGGGGCAGGGATGGGCTTTGCGCTTGCGATCGTGTCCATGTCCCCGGGCTAGCGGGATATGGTTAACGGATTCTTGCGCCAGTCCCGGTGCCGTCACGCATCGCGGCTGGCGCAGCCGATGCAGAGCGCCGCTTCGGGCCGCGCTTCGAGGCGACCGGCGCCGATCTCGGCCCCGCAGCGCACGCATTCGCCGTAGGTCCCGTCCGCGATCCGGTCGAGAGCGCGCCGGGTCGAAGCGATCTCGTTGGCGACGAGGTTCGCCTGCGCCTCGAGCGAGGCCTCGTCCTCGACTTCGATCGCCCGCTCCGACGAGTCGGGATCCAGCGGCTCGGCAAGGTCGCTCGCGAGATGGGCCTGCCGCGCCTCGAGTTCCGCCAGCTGCCGTTCGAGGCGCGACCTTGCGGAAGTGGTATCGATCATCTCGGCTGCTCCTGCGGGTTGACTGCGGGCATGCGGCCTCGCCCTTCCGGCGGGCGGGGGACTGCCGATAAGAGCAGCTTGCGCATTGCCCGGCAAGCACGCCTTGAGGCAGATCAAGGATCGCCGGCAGCGCACCGGCCAAGCTCTTGTCCACTCCGCGGGCAGCGGCAGGATGAACAATCGATCGCACTGCCCGCCGGATCGGGAAAGGATGGGCGATGCAGCGAATCGACGAACTCGACCTCTATCGGCTGGACTGGGACAGCCCCGCCTTCGCCGCGAATCCCTGGCCCGAGTTCGAGAAGGCGCGCGCCCAGCATCCCTGGCTGGCGGTCACCGACGCCGGCTATGTCGTCTTCGAGCTGAAAGCCATCCGCGACCTGCTGGGCAACGACGAGCACCTGACGCCGTCGTTCGATGCCATCGTCGAGATCATGGATTGCCAGGGCTCGCCCTGGGGCCGTTTTGCCGCCGAGCAGATGATCGCGCTGCCCGAACGCGAGCACAAGCTGCTCCGCGAAACCTTCGCGGCGAAGTTCACGCCCCGCTACGCCAACCAGTTGCGCCCGCTCATGCGCGAGATCATGGCAGGCCTGCTCGCCGAATGGTCGCCCAGGGGCAGGATCGATTTCGAGGAATTCGCCTCCTACTACCCGGTATCGGTGATGACGCGGATGATCGGCGCGCCGCTCGATGCCATTCCGGCGCTGCGCGATTCGATGGAGACGCTCGGCCTTGCTTTCAGCATGGACAAGCGCCGCGTGCCCGCGCTCGACGCCGCGTTCCTGCATCTCGACGGCTTCGTCCATGAACTGGTGGCAGAGCGGCGGGCCAACCCGCGGCAGGCGGACGAGCCCGATCTTCTCGACCTGCTGATCGACGCGGCCAGCGAAGGCGGCATCAACGATCGCCAGCTCGCCGACCTGCTGATCTTCCTCTTCGTCGCCGGCTACGACACCTCGAAGAACGTCTTCACCTACATGATGCACCTGATGACCGAGAACCCGGCCATATACGCACGCTGCGCCGAGGATCTCGACTATTGCCGCAAGGTCGTCGAGGAATCGCTGCGGATGTTCAATCCGGCCTCGACCAACCGGGTGACGACTGCCGACATCACCTATCGCGACGTCCTCATCCCCAAGGGGACGGTGCTGTTCTTCACGCTCAACGTATCGGGGCGCGACACCACCGCATTCCCCGACGCGCAGACGTTCGATCCCGACCGGCCGATCGATCCGGCAAAGCGGCACGTCGCCTTCGGGCTGGGCCGGCACATGTGCCTTGGCCAGTACATCGCCCGGGCCCAGCTGCAGGAAGGCCTGCACCTGATCGCGCAGCACATGCGCAATCCGCACGAAGTGGGCGAGAAAGGCTGGCGGCCCTATCCCGGCGTCTGGGGCATCAACGGCCTGCCGATCGCGTACGAACCGGCATGAGCGATGCGATTGCCGCTTGCCGAACCCCCGGGCTTGGGTAACGCTCGCGCCATGCGACCGAAGCCGTCCTTGCTGCTTTCCGCCCTGCTGCCGCTGCTGGCCGTCGCCGCCTGCAGCGCGCCCGCGGTCGGGACGGTCGGCGATGCGCAGCCGCTGGCCGCGGTGACGGCGCCACCTGCCGCCGCGCCGTCGACACCGGTCGCGCGCGGGCGCGCCTTCGCCCAGGCACACTGCAGCGGCTGCCACGCCGTGACGCGGGGACGGGTCTCGCCCAATCCGGAATCGCCGCCGTTCGAGACGGTGGTCGATACGCCCGGGCTCACCGGGACGACTCTCGCTGCCTGGCTGCGCGATTCGCACAATTTCCCGGAGATCATGAATTTCAGCATCGATCCCGGCCAGGTCGACGACCTCGCCGCCTACATGCTGACGCTCAGGAGCGGGGCGAAGCCGGTTCCGTCGCTGTAAGCGCCAGCAGGTGCGAAGGGCAGCAGCGGCAGTCGCTGCTGCCGAAGCCGGCGATCGGCACGCGGCACTGGCCGCCTGCGACGAGGCGCGCGACGATCGCGCATTCTGCGCCGTCGACCGCGACAAGGGCGCGCAGCGTCCGCGCGGCAGTGGTCAGGTGATCGACGTGCCAGTGCGGGCGCTTGTCCGGCCGGAAGTGGTGCCGCAGCCGCGCGCGGATGCCGCCGCCGCCGCGGGCGCTGCCGGCATAGACGTACCAGCCGGCCGGCAGCCGCGCTTCCTCCCGGCGCCAGGAAAAGCCGCAGGGTCGATCGAGATGCAGCAGCAGCGCATAGGCGCCGGGCAGGGCCGGCGCATTATCGGGACCACCGTGCAGCCTGCAGAACGCCGGGCCCAGCTGCTGCTCTATTCCCTGCAATTGTGCGTCGGCGATATCGTCCATCGCGCCGCTTGTGGCGGGCAATGCCGCCGTTGAAAAGCGGCAATGCCCTGGGCCCTGGCGGTCGGCGCTAGCCGATCACGACGACCTTGCCGTCCTCGGCAGTCTCGAAGCGCGCCGCGTCGGGGTGGCCCAGCATGTCGTCGCTCATATGGGTGAGGATCAGCCGCTTGGGGCGCAGCTGCGCCAGGTGCGCTTCGATCGCGGCTAGGCTGAGATGGGTGGCCACCGTCTTCTCGCGGAAATAGGCTTCGGCGATGAGCAGGTCGGCATCCTGCGCGGCCGGGACGATTGCCGGGGTCCATTCGGTGTCGCCGGTATAGGCGACGGAGCGGCCCTCGCATTCGATGCGCACCGCCAGGCAGGGGCCATCGGGCGGACCGTGCAGCGCCTGGTAGGCGCTGATCTTCGCCTCGCCGACTGCGCTGGTGGTGCCGGGCGCGATCTCGACCAGCTGCAGGTCGAACTTCTGCGTGGCTTGGGACGAACCGGGAAAGGCGGTTTCCATCACCCGCTCGTACCAGGCCGGAAGACCCGGCGGACCGACGATGGTCAGCGGTTCGCGGCGTTTGCTGAAGAACTGGGCGTCGAGGATGAAGAAGGGAACGCCGCCGAAGTGATCGGCGTGGAAATGGGTGATGACGATCGTCGCGATGGCATTGCGATCGATGCCCTGCTGCTTCATCGCGATCAGCGACGAGGCGCCGCAATCGATCAGCAGGCTGGTCCGCTCTCCGACAAGGTGGAAGCAGGTGTTGAATCGCCCTCCCGAACCGAAGGCGTCACCGCAGCCGATGAATCGCAGCACAAGCGCCATGGTGGTCCCCCGCTGAAGGCAGAGCCAAGGCTAGCGCATCGCCGGCGCCGCCAACAAGGGCCGCCAACAAAGGGGGCGTGGCAGCAGCCGCGCGATGCAGTCGATATCGGGGGGTCGACCGCCGCCGAGCTGTGGTCAGATTTTCGGCCTCACCAGCCGGACTGCTGGATATCGGCACCACAGCTTGGCAGCGGCCGGTCTAATAACGCACCAACTGCGATAAGGCCGCAATCGGTTGGTCGCTTGCTTCGCCCGGTTCGTCCGGACCTGGAGCCGATGCGGGGCAATGCGGCCTCGGCCAGCCCGATCCGGACTAGGCCTGCAGCCTGTCGGTCAGTTCACGGACGTAGGAATTGACGAGTTCCATCGGCTCCTCGGGCGCCCGGTCGCAAGCGCCGGGCGGCGGATTGTGCCACCACAGCGTCCGATCGCGGTCGAGGTCCAGGCGTGCCAGCACTTGCGACGGCGTCTGGAAGCGGGGAGCGATGGCGATATGCGGGACATCGAGCTGGAAGTCGCGCTGCAGGTTGTGGACGGCCGCGTCGACCAGGATCGAACCGGTGACGCAGACGACGTGCCCATCCCATCTGCCCGCATGGGCATCGCGGCCGAGAAAGCCGATGACGTGGTTCTCCGGATGGGCGGCGTGCCACAGCTGGCAGGGAGCGAGTTCGGCGGCGACCCCCAGGCGGCGCAGCGTGCCGGTCAGGACGCGCGCAGTGAATGCGCAATAGGTGGCGAACCGGAGCGGCACGACGGTGAACAGTGCCTGGGCAAGCCGCTGGACCACCGCTGCTTCACCGGCCGGCGAATAGTTTGCGGACGCAAATGCCCGGCTGCAATCGTTCACAACGGCCCTCCCGTCGAGCTCCGTTTCGTAAACGTGTTATACGGTCAAATGGTTGCCGCACCGTTGCGCCGCTGCGGCGGGTCGAGCTGTCACGAAGGGTAAACCGAAGTGGCAGGCGCTCAGTGCCGTAGCCGCTGGCGCTGCCTTTCGGCCGATTACTGCCCGGACACGGGATGCATTTCCGCCAGGCGCGCTTCCTCTTCGTCGGCCGCACGGATCGCTCTCTGCTCGCGCAGGGCGGCCGCCTTCAGCTCCTTGCGGGCAAGCGCTTCCCAGACTTCGGCCGATTGCAGATGCTTGCGGCGCGCGTTCTCGAGCGGCTCGGCATCCGCGGCCATGCGCGCCAGCTCTGCGAGCGCCAAACAGGATTCCAGCTTATCGGCCACGAACGGCCCGCTTCAGAGCGCTGTGGCTGCCCGGCGCGGCAGCCGCTCCCGTCCGCAGCTGCTCGGTCTCGATCTGCCCGGCGTAATAGTTGGCGCATTTCTCCGCCCAGCCGCGGCTTGTCGGACAGGCCAGGTTGACCATGTCGATCAAGGCCTTCTGATGGCGCGAAAACAGTTCGTTGAGGTCCACGCTGGTGCTTCCACAGTCGCACGGGAGCGCAATCGTCTCTCAGTTGCGGACATGCACGGAAGATGAGGTCAGCAATGCCCGATAAGTGGGGTCGCCAGTGCAAAATCGCAAGGGAATAGCAAGCCAATATTTTTGGCGGCTGGATGAAATAATAAAGTAGGAAATCGCGAGCTCTCATGCTATAGCGACCGCCGCTAACGTCGAATTTGCGACGGACTTCGCCGGGTCGGACCGTAGCGTCCCCAAGCTGACGACTTCCATTGAACTGACGACAGAACGCATTGCCGTGCGCGCAATTGCGCTCGGCCCAATGGAAGGAATAGAATATGCCTATCGGCACAGTCAAATTTTTCAACACCGACAAGGGATTCGGTTTCATTGCGCCCGATGGCGGCGGGGCCGACAGCTTCGTCCACATCAGCGCGGTCGAGCAGGCTGGCCTGTCCACCCTGCAGAAGGACCAGCGCATCAGCTATGAGATCAAGACCGACAATCGAGGCAAGTCTTCCGCGGTGAACCTGCAGTCGGCCTGATCGATGGCCAAGGAGGAACTGCTAACCCTCGACGGCCAGATCGACGAAATCCTACCCGATGGTCGCTTCGGCGTCTTGCTCGAGAACGACCATCGGATCATCGCTTACACGGCAGGCAAGATGCGACGCTATCGCATCCGGTCTGTCGTGGGCGACAAGGTGCGTGTCGAGATGACTCCCTATGATCTGGACAAGGGTCGGATCGTCTATCGCGACAGGGGGCCGGGTCCGTCCCGGAGTGCCCCGTCGCGAAAGCGTTAAAGGACTCCGCATGCGCTCCACCACGTTCGGCGTCGCCGCCGTCATAGCCGTCGCCACCTTGCCGCTCGCTGCGCTGGTCGCCTGGGAGATCGCTCCCACGGCCAGCCTGATGGGTCGCGGCCCGGCCGCCGAGACCGTCGAAACCGGCCGCATCGTCCTCCTGCAGGAACTGACGCGGCTCTACGTGACACAGAATGCCGGCGCTTCGCCGGGCATGCGCGACGGCAGCGCCCTCGCCCCGGTGGAATTCCTCAACAACCAGCTTCAGCAGCGCGAGGAAGGCTGGCGAGTGCGAAACGCGACCGGCCTCGACGCCGAGACTTTCGACATCTCCTAGTATCCGCTCGGGACGCAGGTCCCTGGCCATGGCCGCCTGGATGTTCCAGCCGCCGGCCCGCCGACCCCGGTCCGCCGACAGGCCGTGACTGCCGCGCAATCCGCCATGCGAATGTAGGCCAGGCGCACTTGCGCAGCGAGACTTCGGCTTCGTGCAGTGCGCATTTGGAGCCCCCGAACAACCCCTATTGCCACGCCGGGCATGGCGCTGCGCTCCTCGCGGCCTAGAGTGCTTCCGACTTTGATTGCATCAAAGCCAGCACTCTAGAACTTTGTCTTACCGTGATTTCCGAGTCGCCAGATGATTCCATCTGGCTTGAAATCACTCTAGACTTGCCGCGACGACAAGGGAGAGGCGGATGAGCGCGATTGCCGGCGACGCAGCCTTGGAGCGGCAGGCGCGGCAATGGATGGACGATCCGCTGCTTGCGCTCGGCATGTCGAACACGCGGATCCATTCGGTTCCGCGCGACGAGGCCGAGGCGGTGCAGCTCGCCGCGCTCAACCTGCGGCTGCACGAGCGGCGCGAGCAGATCGCCATGGTCGCCAAGCTCGCCGATACCCAGCAGGTCACCCATTTCACCACCCTCGACGATGCCGCGCCGCTGCTGTTCGCGCACGATGTCTACAAGTCCTACCCGGCCTCGCTGCTGGCCAGGCAGCGCTTCGACCAGCTGACCAAATGGCTGATCCGCCTCACGCCCTACGACCTGTCCGGCTTCGACGCCTCCGGCTGCGCCTCGATCGACGACTGGCTGGTGCGGCTGCGCGAGCAGACGCCGCTCGACGTCGCGACCTCCTCCGGCACCAGCGGGACGATGTCGTTCTTCCCCAAGTCGCGGAAGGACTACCTGGGTTCGGTCACGCTGCTGCGGTTGCAGCTGACCCAGGCCTTCGGCGAAGCGGCCGATCCCGCCGCATTCGACCGGCCGTACCACGTCCTGACGCCGTTCTACCGCGACGGCCACAGCACCGTCTCGCGCCTGCCGCACTACTTCCTCGACGTGTTCTGCAAGGGCGACGCGAACCTGCTCCATACCGCCCTGCCGTACAAGGCCAGCGCCGACCTGATGTGGCTCGCCGCCCGGCTGCGCGCCGCCCAGGCGAAAGGCGATGCCGGCTCGGTCGACGTGCCCGAGGCACTGCTGTCGCGCCGCGCCGAGTGGGAGCGGCTCCAGGCGGAAATGCCGGGGCTGCAGGCCGGCTTCATCCGCGAGATGATCCCGCAGCTGGCCGGCGAGCGGGTGCTGGCGCTGGGCATCACCGGCATGTTCTACGAGATCGCCCGCAACGGCCTCGAAGCCGGAGCGCGGGCGCAGTTCGCGCCCGGCTCGGTGGTGACCGGCGGCGGCGGCGGCAAGGGCATCGTCTTGCCCGACGATGCCGAAGCGGTCATCTGTCGCTTCTTCGGGGTCGAGCGGCTGCGCGATTCCTACGGCATGACCGAGCAGAACTTCTACCTGAACTCCTGCGAGCACGACCGATTCCACTTGCCGCCCTGGGTCGTGGTCCTGCTGCTCGACCCGGACAGCGGCCGCCCGCTCCCGCGCGAGGGGCAGCAGACAGGCCGCGCCGCCTTCTTCGACCTGTCGCAGGACGGCGCCTGGGGCGGGATCGTCAGCGGCGACCGCATCACCGTCGACTACGCGCCGTGCCCTTGCGGGCGGACGACGCTGCACCTCGCCAAGAAGATCCAGCGCTTCAGCGAAGTCACCGGCGAGGACGACAAGCTGACCTGCGCGGCCACTCCCGCGGCCCAGGCCGAAGCGCTGGGCTATCTCAATTCGCTGTGAACGCACCGGCGGCAGCCCTTGCCTTCAGCCTTTGGCAAGGGAATGCTGACACCAAGAAGCATTGCTCAACCCCGGCCGGCGTCGCGCGCCGCGCCGACGTAACGAAAGGTGCGCCGATGAAACGGCTGCTGATTGCCGCCGGAGCCGCCACGCTCGCGCTCGCTCCCGCTTCGCTCCGGGCCGCCGATGCCCCGCCGCCGGTCGTCATCGACGCGGCGCGGCTGGCGGCGGCGCGGACGACGGTCGACTTCGTGTTTCCGGCCGGCACCTATGCCCGGGTGATGAATTCGTCGATGGACGCGATCATCGGCAACATGATGGACAGCGTCGGCAAGATGCCGCTGCGCGACCTAGCGGCGATCGGCGGCTTGCCGGAGCAGAGTGTCGCGACGCTGGGCGACGGCACGCTCAAGGAGATCATGGCGATCTACGACCCGCACTACCAGGAGCGGATGCAGGTCGCGACGAAGGCGATGATGGCCGAGATGGGCAAGCTGATGACCCAGTTCGAACCGGGCATCCGCGACGGCCTGGCCCGCGCCTATGCCAAGCGCTTTACCGTCGCGCAGCTGCGCGACCTCAACGCCTTCTTCGCCACGCCGACCGGCAAGGACTATGCCGCCGATTCGATGGTCATCTTCATGGACCCCGAGGTCATGGCCAAGATGACCGCAATGATGCCCGAGATGATGAAGCAGATGCCGGCGATCGCCGCGAAGCTGAAGGAAGTGAGCGCTGCCCTGCCGCCGCCGCGCAAGGCCGAGGACCTGACCCCGGACGAGCGCAAGCGGCTGGCGGCGCTGCTCGGCGTATCCGAAGATTCGCTCGGCGAGGCGCGCGACTACGGGCTGGAAAGCGTGAAGTAGCGGCCGCGACCCGCGCGGCGTTCAACCCGGCCGAGCGGGACCCCGGCCGGAGCAGGGGATCAGCCGACGGTCGCCTTGACGATCTTGCCGGGCTCGCGCGGGGGCTCGCCCTTGGGCAGCGCGTCGACATGTTCCATGCCTTCGACCACCTGGCCCCAGACGGTGTACTGGCGGTCGAGGAAAGTCGCATCGTCGAAGCAGATGAAGAACTGGCTGTTGGCACTGTGCGGCGCGCTGGTTCGCGCCATCGAGCAGACGCCGCGGACATGCGGCTCGGCGTTGAATTCGGCCTGGAGGTCGGGCTTGTCGGACCCGCCCATGCCGGTGCCCTGCGGGCAGCCGCCCTGGGCCATGAAGCCGGGGATGACGCGGTGGAACTTGACGCCGTCGTAGAAGCCCTCGCCGGTCAGTTCCTTGATCCGCGCGACGTGGCCGGGCGCCAGGTCGGGCCGCAGCTTGATCTTCACGTCGCCGCCCTCGCCGTTGCCGGTGTCGAGTGTGAGTGTCAAAAATTCGTCTGCCATCGAGAATCTCCTGAAGTCCGCCCCCCTATAGGCAGAACCGCAACAAAGTCACGACCAATGGGCCGCAGCGGTTGCTTTTCATCGGCACGGGCCTAGAGCACATCCCCGCCCCTTTCCGGGTCTGAACGTGCTTCAGGGCAACCGCGATGAATCCAGAGGAACTCGACGATGCCGTAACGCAGGACGCCGCACCGGCGGCCGATGCGGCGCGCGAGAGCGAGAGCCTCGACGAGGACAACCTGCTCAAGCCCGAGTTCGTCCGCAACGTGCTCGAGGCGCTGGCGGCCGGCGACAACGCCCGCGTCTACGAGCTGGTCGAACCGCTCCATCCCGCCGACATCGCCGACCTGTTCGAGCTCGCCGACCAGGACGAGCGCCTGCCGCTCGCCCGCGCGATCCAGGACCTGATGAGCGTCGACGTCTTCGCCGAGCTCAACGACTACGTCCGCGAGGCGCTGGTCGAGGAACTGCCGGCCGGCATCGTCGCCGACATCGCCGAGCAGCTCGAGACCGACGACGCCGTCGCGATGATCGAGGATCTCGACGAGGCCGACCAGCAGGCCGTCCTCGCCGAGATGGAGCCCGAGGACCGCGCCGCGATCGAATCGGCGCTGTCCTATCCCGAGGAATCCGCCGGCCGCCTGATGAGCCGCGATTTCATCGCGGTGCCCGAGCACCTGACCGTCGGCGACCTCATCGATTACCTGCGCGACGGCCGGCAATTGACCACCGAGTTCTGGGAAGTCTTCATCGTCGACGCGCGCCACCATCCGATCGGCACTTGCGCGCTGTCGTGGATCCTGCGCGCCCCGCGCCAGATCCCGCTCGCCGACGTGATGAAGCGCGACCAGACGCTGATCCCGGTGACGATGGACCAGGAGGAAGTCGCGCTGCGCTTCCAGAAGTACGCGCTGATCTCGGCGGCGGTGGTCGACGAGGCGGGGCGGCTGGTCGGCCAGATCACCGTCGACGACATCGTCCACATCATCCAGGAAGAAGCCGGCGAGGACGTCCTGCTGCTGTCCGGCGCCGGCGACGGCGACATCAACGAGCCGATCCGCGAATCCTATTTCAGCCGCGTCCGCTGGCTGGTCGCCAACCTGCTGACGGCGACGGTGGCGTCGATGATCATCTCGGTGTTCGAAGGCACGATCGAGCAGATGGTCGCGCTGGCGACGCTGATGCCGATCGTCGCCGGACTCGGCGGCAATGCCGGCACCCAGACGCTGGCGGTGACCGTGCGCGCCCTGGCGACCAACCAGCTGACCGCCACCAACGCCTGGCGCGCGGTCCGCCGCGAGATCGCCATCGCCCTGCTCAACGGCGGGACCGTGGCCGTGGTGATCGGCGTTGCCGTCGCCCTGATCTTCGCCAATCCCCAGCTCGGCGCCGTCATTGCCGCGGCCATGCTGACCAATATCGTCATCGCCGGGCTGGCCGGCGTGCTGGTGCCGCTGACGCTGGAGCGGTTCAACGTCGATCCGGCGATCGCCTCGTCGATCTTCGTCACCATGACCACCGATTCGATGGGCTTCCTGGTCTTCCTCGGCCTCGCGACAGTGAGCGGCGTCGTCGGGTAGCCGCACCGTGCCGCTGCACATGACCAAGATCGCATACGGCACGCAGAGCGTCGCCACCCTGCGCGCCTGGCTCGAAAGCCACGAGACCGAGGCGCCGATGACGACGCGCTACCTGCCCAAGCGGCACGAGGAGATGGCCGGCGGCTCGCTCTACTGGATCCACGAGCATGCCATCGTCGGCCGCTCGCCGCTGCTCGGCTTTGCCCAGCGCGAGGACGGCCGCTGGACGATCCGCCTGGAGCCGCGGTTCATCCCCGTCCACCCGCGCGCGAAGCGGGCGCACCAGGGCTGGCGGTACCTCGCCGAACAGGACGTCCCGCCCGACCTCGACGGCGAGCCGGGGGAGAACGACGCACTGCCGGCGCGGCTAGCGCGAGCTGGCGAAGCTGGGGTTGGCTTAAGAACGGCGGGATCTCCCCAACCGTCACCCTGAAATCGTTTCAGGGCCCATTTCTCCCCACGCACCAATGAACCCGGAGGCGCGATGGGTGCTGAAACGAGTTCAGCATGACGAGTTGTGGTCGGCCCTGCCGCAATCGCCTCGCGACGCGCTACCCCTTCGCCACCCACCAGCGCAGGAGATGGTGGGCGACGGCGGTGGGCGGCGGCGCCCGGAAGGCGCTGCCCCCTTCGAGGCGGGCGATCGCCCGCATCGCGTCCTCGACTTCGGCGCGGGTGAACCAGCGCGCGTCCTCGAGCTCGGTGACGTCGACCGTGACCGTGGGATCATCGGCGAAGGCATGGCAGCCGATCATCAGCGACGAGGGGAACGGCCAGGGCTGGCTGACGACATAGCGCACGTCGCGCACCCGCACGCCCGCTTCCTCGAGCACTTCGCGGGCCACCGCTTCCTCGATCGATTCGCCAGGCTCGACGAAGCCGGCGAGCGCCGAATAGTTGCCCGCGGGGAAGCGCGGCTGGCGGCCCAGAAGGATGTTGCCGTCGTGCTCGACCAGCATGATCGTCACCGGATCGACGCGGGGAAAATGCTCGGCCTTGCAGGACCCGCAATTGCGTTGCCAGCCGCCCTTGGCGAGCGCGGTCGGCGCGCCGCAGCGGGCGCAGAAGCGATGGCGCGCGTGCCAGTCGACCATGCTGCGCGCACCGCCGTAGGTGGCGAGCTCGCCCGCATCGAGCGTGGCCATCGCCTGCCATAGCCTGGGATTGGCCGGCCCGACGTTGCCGTTCAGGCTGGGCGGCACTTGCGCGAAGCAGGCGCGCTCGCCGTCGAGCCCTAGGAAGACCAGCTCGGCCTCGGCATCGGCGTCGGCGAGCGTCCCCCAGGCGAGCCGGCCGTCGGGCGAGACCACCGGGTCGAGCCCGTCGAGCAGCAGCAGCCGCGCCCGCCAGTTGCTGAGTTCGGCCAGCTTGTCGGGGTTGCAGCGGACGTGGTCCGCGCGGTCGAGCCGGGATCCGGCGAAGGCGATCGTCTGCAGGGTCATTTGCGCAATTCCATCATGGCCGTCAGGTCGGCGCGGAGTGCCTGCTGGAACTCGCCGAGCATGGGGTTGGCGTTCGGCGGCATGAACTGGACATAGAGCGCGGAACGGATGCCGTGCTTCATGTCGACCATGGCAACCGTGCCGGCAGCGCCGGCCCAGCCGTAGATCCCGGCCTCGGAGCCGACGCCGACGCGGCCGCCCGCGCCGAAATCGCTTTTCGGCGCCATCAGCGCCGGTCCCGCGACGCCGGGCGGCAGCAGGTTGCCCGTGCCCATGCGCACCGCCGCTTCGGCGATCACGCGGCGGCCGTCGATCTCGCCGTAGCGGGACAGCATGCGGAGGAACCGGTCGTAGTCGCGCGGGCTGCTGACCAGTCCCGAGCCGCCCATCGGGAAAGGCGGCGGGTCGAGGTAGATCGAGTCCGCCCCCTTGTCGATTGGCACGAAGATATCCTTGGCGACCGCATAGTTGGTGGTCAGCCGCCCGGCCTCCGCCGCCGGTACCTGGAAGAAGGTGCTGGCCATGCCGCAGGGCTCGAATATCCGCCGGCGCAGGAATTCGTCGAAGCTCAGGCCCGACACCACTTCGATCACCCGGCCCATCAGGTCGAGGCCGAGGCTGTAGCTCCACCTGGTCCCCGGCTCGTAGACCAGCGGCATGCCGGCGAGGCCGTCGGCGAACTGCGCGAGGCTGGGCACCGGCGTGCCGCGGTCGAGGCCCGGAACCGACAGCCGGCTGATCCGCCCGGCGACCAGCCCCGCATCCTCCATCGCCTGCTTGAGCGGCCCGCGCTGGATGATCGTGTAGCCGAGACCGGCCGTATGGGTCAGCAGGTGGCGGATGGTGATCGCCGTCTTCGCCGGGCGCAAGTCGGTCAGCGATCCGTCGGGGGTGACCTGCACCTGCATCTGCGCGAACCTGGGCAGGATGTCCGCCAGCGGCTGGTCGAGCGCGAGCTTGCCTTCGCCGACCAGCAGCATGGCCGCCATGCCGGTGACCGGCTTCGACATCGAGTAGATGCGGAACAGGCTGTCGGGCGTCATCGCATCGGGATCGGTGAAGCCTTCGCTGCCGATCGGCACGAACTCCGGCTCGCGCCCCGGCAGGCCCAGCGCGGCGACCATGCCGGGGAACTTGCCCGGCCCGACCCAGCGCGCCATGACCGCCCTGACCCGGGGCAGCAGCTCGGGCTGCGTCTCAGCCCAGGCAAGCCGCGGCGCCAGGCCTGCGCCGAGGCCGGCGAACAGCCCCAGCCGCAGCAATTCGCGCCGGGCGATGGATCCAGCTTGCATCACGGGCCTCCTCCCCGCCCCCCGCGCACGAGCTGCGCGGCCTTGGCGAACAAGGTGGGCAGCCCGGCGTCTTCCAGACGCTCGAGCGGCCACCACTCTCCTTCATCGGGGGAAAGACTAGCCCAATCCTCGCCGGAATACAGTGCCAAGTGCAGGTCGAGCGAAAAATGCGTGAACAGGTGCCGCACCACGCCGCCCGCCTGCCATTCCCCTGCGATCGGGGCCACGCCCGAGCCGTCGCGGCGCGCGTTCCAGAAGTCGTCGGGCAGCGCCCGCATGCCGCCCAGCATGCCCCGCGCCGGGCGCCGGACCAGCCAGACCGCCGCGTCGCGCTCGATCCAGAAGGCGCGGCCGTGGCGATGGGGCCTGGCCTGCCTCGCCGGCTTGACCGGGTAGAGCTCGGGCTGCCCCTCGGTGCGCGCGCGGCACCGGGCCGCCAGCGGGCACAGCAGGCAGCGCGGATTGCGCGGGGTGCAGATCGTCGCGCCGAGGTCCATCATCGCTTGCGCGAAGTCCCCCGCGCGGTCGTCGGGCGTGATCGCCTCGGCCGCGGCGCGGATCGCCGCCTTGCCGCCGGGCAGGGGCTCGGCGACGGCGAAGAGGCGGGCGACGACGCGCTCGACATTGGCGTCGACCACCACCGCCCGCGCGCCGAAGGCGATCGCCGCGACCGCCGCCGCAGTATAGGCGCCGAGCCCCGGCAATCCCCGCAGCTCCTGCTCGGTCGGCGGAAAGCTCCCGCCCCGCGCCGCGACTTCGCGCGCGCAGGCCAGCAGGTTGCGGGCACGGGCATAGTAGCCGAGCCCCGCCCAGGCGGCCATGACTTCGCCGTCCTCGGCCGCGGCGAGCGCTTCCACCGTCGGCCAGCGGCGAGTGAATTCGGCGAAATAGCGGGCGACCGCGGCCGTGGTGGTCTGCTGCAGCATCACTTCGGACAGCCAGACGCGATAGGGCGACGGCGGCGGCTTGCCGGGCGGCGAGCGCCACGGCAGCGCTCGGGCGCTGCGGTCGTACCAGGCCAGCAGCAGCGGCGCGACCTGCCGGGGATCCATCGTACTGGCTTCCATCGCCCCGCTATGGCATTGCTGCCCGCGCAATGGAACGGGACCCCACGCCGAAGCCGGTAAAAGCCCAGCCGCGCCGCTACGAGCGGCCGCGGGGCGGCCAGGCGCGCTCGATCGCCGAGCTGATGCCCGAGATCGGCCGCACCGCTTTCCGCCGCTTCGGCTTCGTCCAGTCGAGCGTCGTCACCCGCTGGTCCGAGATCGTCGGGCCGCGCCACGCCAGGGTCTGCTCGCCCGAGGCGATCCGCTTCCCGCCGGGCGAGAAGAACGACGGCATCCTCCAGCTCGTCGTCGTGCCCGCCCATGCCCCGATCATCCAGCACGTCGTGCCCGAGATCATCGAGCGGGTGAACCGTTTCTTCGGCTACAATGCCGTCGCCAAGGTCAAGCTGCGCCAGGGCGAGGTCAAGCCGCCGCCCGAGCGCGAGGCCAAGGCCGCGCCGCCTTCGCTCAAGCCGGTGCCGGTCGAACTGGGCGACAGCCTGCGCGACATCGGCGATCCGGAGTTGCGCGCCGTGCTGGAATCGCTAGCGCGCAGCCTAGGTTCGCAAGACAAGGAATAGCCTATGCGTCTCACCCGCTTTGCCGCGATCATGCTGGCCGGCCTGGGTCTGGGCCTGGCCGCCGCCCAGCCCGCAACTGCCGCCGGCAAGCCGCATCCCGACTGGACGACTTCCGTCGTCGTGGGCGAAGGCGGCAGTCACGTGCTCGGCAATCCCGATGCGGCGGTGAAGCTGACCGAATTCGTCAGCTACACCTGCCCGCATTGCGCGCATTTCCACAAGGAATCGGATGCCGCACTGAAGCTGGGCTATGTCATGCCGGGCAAGGTCTCGCTGGAGATCCGTCACATCGTCCGCGACCCGGTCGACCTTGCCGCGGCGCTGCTGACCAATTGCGGCGATCCCAAGGCCTTCTTCCGCAACCACAACCTGTTCCTGCAGACCCAGGACCGCTGGATCGCCCCGCTCGCCTCGGCAAGCGACGGGCAGAAGCAGCGCTGGACCACCGGCGCGCTGCCGGCGCGGATGAAGGCCATCGCCAACGACTTCGGCTTCTACGCGTTGATGGCCCAACGCGGCTACCAGCGCGCCGCGCTCGACCGCTGCCTGTCGGACGAGGCCATGGCCCGCAAGCTGGCGGCCCAGACCCAGGCCGGCGCCAACGCCGGCGTTGCAGGCACGCCGAGCTTCATGCTCAACGGCACCCTGCTGGCGGGCACCCACGACTGGCGGTCGCTAGATTCGCAGCTGCAGGCGCGGTTTTAGGGGGATCCTCCCCAGAATGGGAAGGGGGACCGCGACGACCTGAGCTCGTCTCAGGGCGGCGTGGTGGAGGGGGTTTGCCTCTTGACCTGGCTTCGATGAGGCGAGCCCCCTCCACCACCGGGCTGCGCCCGGCGGTCCCCCTCCCCGTACCGGGGAGGATCTTTGCCTTGGCCTCCCGTCCAACCTGTGGAGATTTTCGGCGCAAAGCGGCGGTTTCGCTTTCCGCACGGGCGCCCATGGGCTAGCTCTTCCACCCTGTCCGAACGAGGATTTCCGCAGATGATACGCTTCGCTTTCCGTCGCATCGCTCTCGGCATGATCGCCGTGCCCCTGGCGCTCGGGCTCGCCGCCTGCGGCAGCGGCGGCGACAAGGCGGAAGGCGAGCTCAGCGGCGAACCGATCGCCAAGGTCGCGCCGCCGGAAGGCAAGGCGTGGAGCGACGTGGTCGTGAAGACGCCCGAAGGCGGCTACCGCATGGGCAACCCCGATGCGCCGATCAAGCTGATCGAATACGGCTCGCTCACTTGCCCCCACTGCGCCGACTTTGCCGAGAAGAGCGGCGCCGAGCTGCGCGACGTTTTCGTCGCCAGCGGCCGGGTGAGCTTCGAGTTCCGCAACTTCGTCCGCGACGGCATCGATATCACCGCCGCCCAGCTGACCCGCTGCGGCGCGCCGGAAAGCTACTTCGCCCTGACCGAGCAGGCCTTCGCCAACCAGCGCGCGATGTTCGAGACGGTGCAGCAGGCCGGCGACAGCGCGTTCGAAAGCGCCATGAAGCTGCCCGACAGCCAGCGCGGCATGGCCATCGCCCAGATGGCCGGGCTGATCGACTTCTTCGCCGCGCGCGGCATCTCCAAGGAGCAGGCCGCGACTTGCCTCGCCGATGCCGGGGCTGCCGAGGCGCTGGCCAAGGCGACTCAGGACCAGGGCAAGGAATTCGACATCCAGGGCACGCCGACCTTCTTCGTCAACGGCACCAAGCTCGATATCAACGCCTGGCCCGAGCTCAAGGCGAAGCTCGAGACCATGGGCGCGCGCTGAGGCGGGCGGCGCGAGTGGGGGGCTGACCGGCCAGATGCGGATCAAGCGGCTCAAGCTCAGCGGTTTCAAGAGCTTCGTCGAGCCGGCGGAGCTGCGCATCGAGCCGGGGCTGACCGGAGTCGTCGGGCCCAACGGCTGCGGCAAGTCCAACCTGCTCGAGGCGATCCGCTGGGTCATGGGCGAAAGCTCGCCCAAGTCGCTGCGCGGCGGCGGCATGGAAGACGTCATCTTCGCCGGCACTGCCCAGCGGCCGGCGCGCGACTTTGCCGAAGTCGTGCTGCTGGCGGAAAGCGCCGAGCGCGAAGACCTGGAAGTGGTGCGCCGGATCGAGCGCGGGGCGGGCTCGGCCTATCGCGTCAACGGCCGCGACGTGCGCGCCAAGGACGTTGCGCTGATCTTCGCCGATGCCGCCACCGGCGCCCATTCCCCGGCTCTGGTCAGCCAGGGCCGCATTGCCGCGGTGATCGCCGCCAAGCCGGCCGAACGGCGGCTGATGCTGGAGGAAGCGGCCGGCATCGCCGGGCTGCACGTCCGCCGCAAGGATGCCGAGCAGAAGCTCAAGGCGACCGAGGCCAATCTCTCGCGGCTCGACGACATCATGGCCGGGCTCGACGCGCAGATCGCCACGCTGCGGCGCCAGGCGCGCGCCGCCGAGCGCTACAAGGCGCTGAGCGACCGCATCCGCGTGGCCGAGGCGCGGCTGATCTTCGCGCGCTGGCGCAATGCCGCCGAGGCCGCCGAAGCCGCGCGCGCCGAAGCCCAGGCGGCCGAGGCGCGGGTCGCTGGCGCGCAGGTCGATGCCAAGGCTGCGCAGGAAGCGCAGGCGGCCGCGGCGCACGACCTCGCCGCCGCGCGCGACGCGCTCGCCGACCGCCGCGACGATGCCTCTGCCCACGGCCACCGCATGGCCGCGCTCTCCAGCCAGCTCGAAGCCGCCGAGCAGCGCCTCGCCGATCTCGACCGCCAGCGCCGCCGGCTGGAGGAGGACCGCAGCGATGCCGACCGCCTGACTCGCGACGCCGCCGAGGCGCTGGCCCGGCTGGAGCGCGAGCTGGCGCAGGGCAGCGCCGCCATGGCCGAGGCCGAAGCCCAGCGCCCGGCGCTCGCCGCTGCCGTCGAGGACAGCGAGCGCGCTTCGCGTGCCGCCGAACTGGCGCTGGCCCAGGCGACGGCCGAGCAGGCCGGGGTCGAGGCCGAATGGCGGATCGCCGAGGCCGAGCTTGCCGCCGCCGGCAGCCGGCTCGCCCGCCTCGACCAGGACGCGGCGCGGCAGCGGGTACAGCTCGAATCCCTTGCCGATGCCGGCGATCCCGAAGCGGCGGTGGCCGAGGCCATGGCGCGCCGCGAGGCCGCCGCCGCCGCCCTGGCCGAGGCGCGCGCGGTGCTGGAAAGCCGGCAGGCGCGCAAGGCGGACCTGCAATCCGCGCGCGACGCCGCCGGCAGTGCGCTTGCCGCGGCCCGCGCCGAACTGACCGGCATCGAGCGCGAGCACGCGGCGCTGCTCCGCGACCGCGAGGCGCGCGCCCGCCAGGCCAAGGGCGGGCACGGCCTGCCGCTGGCGATCGACCGCCTGCGTGCCGCTCCCGGCTACGAGCGCGCGCTGGCCGCGGTGCTGGGCCGCGATGCCAAGGCGCCGCTCGGGCCGGCCCGCGCCGGCGAGGACGGCCGCTTCTGGACAGGTGCCGCGGCGCCGCCGCCGGTCGCCGGCAACCTCGCCGCCCATGTCACCGATTGCCCGCCCGAGCTCGCGGCGCGGCTGGCGCTGGTCCATGTCGTCGACGCCGACGACGGGCGGGCCCTGGCTCCCGGCGAATGGCTGGTCACCCGCACGGGCGAGCTGCGCCGCTGGGACGGCTTCGTCGCCCGCGGCGAGGGTGCCGCCGAAGCGGCGCGGCTCGAGGCCGAGAACCGCTTCGCCGAGCTCGACGCCGAACTGCCCGGCAAGCGGGCGCTGGTCGCCGAAGCCGAGGCGCTGCAGGCCGGCGTGCAGGCCGAACTGGCTGAGCTGCAGACCGGGCTGGTCGCTACCGAGCGGGCCGTGGGTGCGGCGGCAGAGGACGAGCGGCTGAGCCTGCGCGCGCTCGACCAGGCGGAAGATGCGCGGACGCGCCTCGCCACCCGCCGGGCCGAGCTGCAGGCGGCCGGCGTCGACCTGGGCGAGCAGCGCAAGCAGGCGGAAAGCGAAAGGGCTGTCGCCGAGGCGCGGCGGAGCGGCCTGCCCGACCCCGAGGCCGGCCGCGCCGGCGTGGCGGCGGCCCGGGCGCCGCACGATGCCGCTCCCCAGGCCTTGCAAAGCGCCATGGCCGGGCTCGCCGCGCATGACCAGGGGCTCGCGGTCGCGCGCGAACGCACCGCCGCGCAACGCTCGGACATCGGCAACTGGCGCGCCCGGGCGGGCGATGCCGCCGGTCGCCTGGCCGAGATGGCGCGCCGCTTCGAGGAGATCGAGGAAGAGCGCGCGGTCTTCGCAGTCAAGCCGGCGGCACTGATGCGCGAGATCGAGGAGGGCGACGCAGTCCGCCAGCGCCTCGGGGCCGAGCTTGCCGAAGCCGAGGCCGCCGTGGCCCAGGTCAGCGAAGCCGCCCGCCGCGCCGACGCGGCCTTCGCTGCCGCCAACGAGGCTCTTGCCGCAGCGCGCGAGAGCCGCGCCGGCGCCGCCGCCCGCGCCGAGAACGAGGAAGAGCGCCGCGCTGAGATGAGCCGCATCTCCGGCGAGCGCTTCCAGTGCCCGCCGCCGCTGCTGCCCGAGCGCTTCGAATTCGCCTCGGCCGAAGTCGGCGAGGTCGCCGAGGAATCGGCGACGATGGACCGCCTGACCGCCGAGCGCGAGCGCATCGGCCCGGTCAACCTCGTCGCCGCCACCGAGCTCGCCGAAGCCGAGGTACGCCACGGCGAGAACCTTGCCGAGCAGGCCGAGCTGACCGAGGCGGTGCACCGCCTGCGCGGTTCGATCGGCAATCTCAACCGCGAAGGCCGCGAACGCCTGCGCGCCGCCTTCGAAGCGGTCGACGGCCATTTCCGCCGGCTGTTCATGCGCCTGTTCGAAGGCGGCCAGGCGCATCTCGCGCTGGTCGATTCGGACGACCCGCTCGAAGCCGGGCTCGAGATCTTCGCCCAGCCGCCGGGCAAGCGCCTGCAATCGCTGACGCTGCTGTCGGGCGGCGAGCAGGCCCTGACCGCGATCGCGCTGATCTTCGCGCTGTTCCTGACCAATCCGGCGCCGATCTGCGTGCTCGACGAAGTCGACGCCCCGCTCGACGATGCCAACATCGAGCGCTTCTGCGACCTGCTCGACGCCATGGTCGCCGAGACCGACACCCGCTACCTCATCGTCACCCACAACGCCGTGACCATGAGCCGCATGCACCGCCTGTTCGGCGTGACCATGATCGAGCGCGGCATCTCGCGGCTGGTCAGCGTCGATCTCGGCGAAGCGGCCCTGCTCGCCGCGGAGTAGGGTTGACGCGGGGTTTTTTGTAGTTACATATATTCGCCGACCGGCAGTTCGGCCGGCACTGGAGGCTCGCTCATGAACATCGCGATGAGGAAGCGTCCGTGGAAATCGAATTCGACGAGAAGAAGCGCCTCTGGACATTGGCAACGATAGGGCTCGATTTCCTCGATGCGCCGCAGGTCTTCGCCGGAACCCATTTCCAGATTGCCGACGACCGGCGGGATTACGGCGAACCGCGCTTTTGGGTGTTCGGCTGGCTAGGCGACCGCAGGGTGGTCATCGCCTGGACTCCCAGAGGCACCAGGCGTCGTATCATTATGATGAGACATGCTCATGAAGAAGAATTCCAAGCCCGAGGTGCCGGCCTGGATTGATCCGGACGACGACGATGTCGTCTGGACCGAAGAGATGTTTCGCGCCGCTGCCGTCTACAAGGGCGCGAAGCTGATCCGCCCGGCGAGCGGGACGCTCAAGTCGATCGGCCGCCCGGCGAGCGAGAATCCCAAGAAGCAGGTCACCCTGCGCCTTGATCCCGATGTCGTCGAAAGGTTCCGCGCGACCGGCAAGGGCTGGCAATCGCGGATCAATGCCGAGCTGCGCAAAGCGCTGGGTATCTGAATCAATCCAGCACGAACCTCGGCCCCACTCCGCCGGCGGCGGCGCGGTCGTCCTTGTTGTAGAGCTGGCAGCGCGGCAGGCTGACGCAGCCGCAGCCGATGCATTCGTCGAGCTTGGCGCGAGTGCGGGTCAGCAGCTTGATCCGCTCGTCGAGCTGGCCACGCAGCGAGCGGCCGACCCGCTGCCAGTCGGTCACCGTCGGGGTGCGGCCCGCCGGCAGGGTGGCCAGCGCTTCCTCGATCTCGGTGAGGCCGAGCCCGAGGCGCTGGGCGATCAGGATGAAGCTCAACCGGCGAATGTCGGAGCGCAGGAAACGCCGCTGGTTGCCGCCGGTGCGCTGCGCGGTGACCAGGCCCTTGCCCTCGTAGAAGCGGATCGCCGAAACGGCGAGCCCGGTGCGGCGGGCGAGGACTCCGATCGGGATGACGTCGTTGCGATCCATCATCTGCCCCGTCTGGCAAACTTTAGTTAAAGCTAGCTTTAGGTCTGACTGCTGGCAAGCGAATTGCTGATCCAGCGCCTGCAAGCACTTGGCGGTGTCGCATGGCTTCGTGCGAAGCTGCACGGCTTCAGGCGTTGCCCACCACCCAGCAGGCCAGTGCCAACAGCAGGCCGGCGAAGCGGTTGGCGCGGAAGCGGGCGAGGGCGTTGGCGCCGTCTTCCGGAGCGAGCGTCAGGACTTGCCAGGCCAGGTGCAGCGCGGCCGGGAGCAGGGCCACCAGCACCAGCGGGTCGGGCCGCAGCAGCCAGAACGCCAGGGCCCAGGCGGCGAGCGCCGCGGCGTAGAAGGCACCGACGCCCGATCGGACATTGCTGCCCAGGCGCAGCGCGCTCGAGCGGATGCCGACCAGGGCATCGTCCTCGCGGTCCTGCAGGGCATAGATGGTGTCGTAGCCGACTACCCAGGCGATGCTGCCGAGATAGAGCAGGGCCAGAACGTCGAGCCGGTCGAGCCGCAGCTCGCTCCAGCCGACGAGCGCGCCCCAGCTGAACACCAGTCCCAGCCACAGCTGCGGCCACCAGGTGATGCGCTTCATGAACGGATAGGCCGCGACCGGCGCCAGGCTGGCGAGCGCGACCAGCCGTGCCGGCCAGCGCAGCTGCAGCAGGACGGCCAGCCCGACCAGGCAGAGCACCAGCAGCCAGGCCCAGGCGGCGCGCTTGCTCACTGCGCCGCTGGCCACCGGCCGCGCAGCGGTGCGCGCCACCTGGCGGTCGAGATCGGCGTCGACGATATCGTTGTAGACGCAGCCGGCTCCGCGCATGGCGACGGCGCCGAGCAGCAGCCACGCCAGCAGCCACCAGCGGTCGGCGCCGCCGGCCAGCAGCACGCCCCAGGCGCAGGGCCAGAACAGCAGCCACCAGCCGATCGGCCGGTCGAGCCGGGCCAGCAGCGCGTAGTTGCGGACCTGGCGGGGCAGCGCCGCCACCAGGCCGCGATGCTCGCTGTCGGGGACGATCTCTGGCGCCATGGCGCCGCCATAGCTTGCGCGCCGGCGCAGCGGAAGGCTATCGACGGCGCATGCCCGCAACGCCCGCCTGGCCTCCGCGCAGCGCGCCGCGCCTCTTCGTCCCCGGCCCGCTGGCCGAGGGAGCGGAGGTCGCGCTCGACGGGCAGCAGGCGCACTACCTCGCCAAGGTCATGCGAGTCGCGGCCGGCGACGCGGTGGTGCTCTGCGACGACCGGACCGGCGAATGGACCGCCCGCGTCGCCGCCGTCTCGAAGCGCGACGTCGTCCTCGTCGCCGAGGCCCGCACCCGCCCGCGCGAGGAAGTGCCCGACTTCACGCTCTGCGCCGCCTTGCTCAAGAAGCCGCATTTCGACCTCGCGCTGGAGAAGGCGACCGAGCTGGGCGTGCGGCGCATCCAGCCGCTGGTCACCCGGCGCTGCGTCGCCGACCGGCTCAACCCGGAGCGCGCCCGCGCGATCGTCACCGAAGCCGCCGAGCAATGCGCGCGCACGGCGCTGCCCGAGCTTGCCGAAGCGGTGAAGCTCGACGCGCTGCTGCGCGACTGGCCCGCCGATCGTGTGCTGTTCTTCGCCGACGAGACCGGGGGCGAGCCCGCAGCTTCCGCTTTCGCCGCCCATGCCGGCCCCGCCGCGCTGCTGATCGGCCCCGAGGGCGGCTTCGACGATGCCGAGCGCGCCGCGGTCCGCGCGCTCCCCCAGGCCCGGCCGATATCGCTCGGCCCCCGCATCCTGCGCGGCGAGACCGCGGCGATCGCGGCGACGGCGCTTTGGATGGGCGTGGCGGGGGACTGGGCCTGACCTCGTCCCGGGCTCAGCCCGGGACCGCTGTCCTTCCGGTCAATTAATGCTGGCGCAACAATTCCCGGTCACCTAACGGCACGCCATGAGCACGCGACAGGCTTCAGATAGCAACGATCCTGTAGTCGAAGACATCAGCCAGCTGGCCGAACCCATGGCCGCGGGCGAGAAGCCGCGCGAGCGCTGGCGGATCGGCACCGAGCACGAGAAGCTGGTCTATCGCACCGCCGATCATCGCGCCCCGTCCTACGACGAGCCCGGCGGCATCCGCGACCTGCTGCTGGCGCTGACCGAGTTCGGCTGGGAGCCGATCGAGGAGAACGGAACGGTCATCGCCATGGCCGGCGCCGACGGCACGGTCAGCCTCGAGCCGGCCGGCCAGCTCGAGCTGTCGGGCGCGCCGCTGGAAAACCTGCACCAGACCTGCGCCGAGACCGGCCGCCATCTCAAGCAGGTGAAGGCCATCGGCGAGCGCACCGGCACGGCCTTCCTCGGCCTCGGCATGTGGCCCGACAAGCGCCGTGACGAGCTGCCGATCATGCCCAAGGGCCGCTACGACATCATGCTGCGCCACATGCCGCGAGTCGGCTCGCTGGGGCTCGACATGATGCTGCGCACCTGCACCATCCAGACCAACCTCGACTATGCGAGCGAGGCCGACATGGTGCAGAAGTTCCGCGTCAGCCTGGCGCTGCAGCCGCTGGCGACGGCGCTGTTCGCCAATTCGCCGTTCACCGAGGGCAAGGTCAACGGCTTCCTTTCCTATCGCAGCCACATCTGGTCGGACACCGATCCGGCGCGCACCGGCATGTTGCCTTTCGTCTTCGACGAGGGCTTCGGCTACCAGCGCTATGTCGACTACATGCTCGACGTGCCGATGTACTTCGTGTTCCGTGATGGGCGCTACATCGACGCCGCGGGGCAGAGCTTCCGCGATTTCCTGAAGGGCGAGCTGCCCGCCCTGCCCGGCGAGCGCCCGCACCTGTCGGACTGGACCGACCACCTGTCCACCGCCTTTCCCGAAGTCCGGCTCAAGAGCTTCCTCGAGATGCGCGGCGCCGACGGCGGGCCGTGGAGCCGGATCTGCGCGCTGCCGGCGCTGTGGGTCGGCCTGCTTTACGACCAGGGGGCGCTCGACGCCGCCTGGGACCTGGTCAAGGGCTGGGACATGGAAGGGCGCGAGGCGCTGCGCAATGCCGTGCCGAAGCTGGCGCTCGACGCGCCGCTGCCGGGCGGGGGCAAGCTGAAGGACATCGCCGGCGAAGTGCTCGCCATCGCCCGCGCCGGCCTGACTGCCCGGGCGCGGCTCAACGCCAGCGGCGACAACGAGACCATCTACCTCGCGCCGCTCGACGAGATCGTCGCCAGCGGCAAGGTCCCGGCGCAGCGGCTGCTCGACAAGCTGGCCGGCGAGTGGGGCGGGGATCTGTCGCGCGTCTACGAGGAGAGTTTCTGAAACACATCCTCCCCAGAATGGGGAGGGGGACCGCCGCCGCAGGCGGTGGTGGAGGGGGCTCGCCTCATCGATGCCGCGTCAAGGGGCGAGGCGCCCCCCCCCCCC
>CAUJJI010000022.1 GCA_963205265.1 Pseudomonadota bacterium | reverse complement strand
AGGCCAGCGGTCCCGGGTCAAGCCCGGGACGACGAGAAATTGCTAAACCCGCATCGGCATCAGGACATAGAGCGCCGGGCTCTTCTCGTCCTGCCGGATCAGCGTCGGCGCTCCAGCGTCGGCCAGGTGCAGTTCCACCGTATCGCCTTCGATCTGGGCAAGGATGTCCTTGAGGTAGTTGGCGTTGAAGCCGATCTCGAAGCCTTCGGCCGAATAGTCGGCGGGCAGCTCTTCCGCCGCCGTGCCGTTGTCCGGCGACGTGACCGACAGCGTCACCCGATCGTTGTCGAGCGCCATCTTGACCGCCCGCGTCTTTTCCGTGGCGATCGTCGCGACACGGTCGACACCCTCGAAGAAGCTCTTGGGGTCGAGCCTGAGCAGCTTGTCGTTGCCGGTCGGAATGACCCGGCTGTAATCCGGGAAAGTGCCGTCGATCAGCTTGCTGGTCAGCACCACGCCGTTCTCGCCGCCGAGCGTGAAGCGGATCTTCGATGCCGACAGGTCGACCTCGACATTGGTGTCGAGCGCTTCCTCGAGCAGCTTGCGCAGTTCGGCGACGCATTTGCGCGGCACGATCACGTCGGGCATTCCTTCGGCGCCGTCGGGCCGTGCCAGGGTGAAGCGGGCCAGGCGGTGGCCGTCGGTGGCGGCGGCCTTCAGTTCTTCGTCCGCGACATGGAGGAAGATGCCGTTGAGGTAATAGCGCGTCTCTTCGGTGGAGATGGCGAAGCGGGTGCGGTCGATCAGCTGCGCGAGTGTCGCCGCCGGGATCTCGAAGCTGGTCGGCAGGTCGCCTTCGACGATCACCGGGAAATCGTCGCGCGGCAGCGTCGGCAGGGTGAAGCGGGTGCGGCCGGCCTTCACCACCATGCGGTTGTCCGCGGTCTCGATGCTGACCTGGCTGCCGTCGGGCAGCTTGCGCGCGATGTCGAACAGCAGGTGGGCCGAGACGGTGATCGCGCCCGGCGCCTCGACCGAGACGGCGCCCATCGTCTCGACGACCTGCAGGTCGAGGTCGGTCGCCATCACTTTCAGCGTGCCGCCCGTGCCGGCTTCGAGCAGCACGTTCGAAAGGATGGGGATGGTGTTGCGCCGCTCGACCACCGACTGCACGTGGGACAGGCAGCGCAGCAAGGTCGCGCGTTCGATAGTGGCCTTCATGATCGCCTCATGTCCCCCTTGACCGGCCAGGATTCGACATCCCGAAAACAGGACCATCTTCCTTAGCGTCGCGTCGGCAGGCAGCAAGCCGGAAGATGCGGAAACGGCCCGAATCTGGGGATAAATTCTCTTACGAGAACATCGCCATGCCGCCGTTCACGTGCAGCGTCTGGCCGGTTACGTAGCCGGCCTCGCGGCTGGCGAGATAGGCCACGGCCGCGCCGATATCCTCGCCCTCGCCCATGCGGCCCATCGGTATGCGGGCGTTGAGCGCCTCCTTCTGGGCGTCGGGCAGGACGTCGGTCATCGCCGTGCGGATGAAGCCCGGGGCGACGCAGTTGACCGTGATGTTGCGGCTGGCCAGTTCCTGGGCCAGGCTCTTCGACATCGCCGTCAACCCGCCCTTCGCCGCGGCATAGTTCATCTGCCCCGGATTGCCCGTCGCCCCGACCACCGAGGTGACGGTGACGATCCGCCCGAACCTGGCCTTCATCATCGGCCGGCAGGCGGCCCGCATCAGGCGGAAGGCGGCTTCGAGATTGACGCGGATGACCGCGTCCCATTCCTCGTCCTTCATCCGCATGGCAAGGTTGTCGCGCGTGATGCCGGCGTTGTTGACCAGGATGTCGAGCTTACCGAGCGAATCCACCGCTGCCGGCACCAGCTTCTCGACCGCGTCGGGATCGGACAGGTCGCAGGTGATGGCGACATGGTCGACCTCCTGCAGGTGCTGCGGCGTATGCTCGTCCAGCTCGTCGCGGAAGGCGCGCAGCTTCCCGGCGTTCGACCCCGACACCGCCAGCCGCGCCCCCTGCTTCGCCAAGGCCCGCGCGATCGCCGAACCGATCCCGCCCGATGCACCCGTGACGAGTGCGGTCATGCCATGCAGGTCGAACATCTAGCTTTCTCCAATATTCAGGTTCACGCGGAGACGCGGAGGGAGCTTCGGGCTGGCGCCCGCGTCTCCGCGTGAAACCTATAATGACTTCGCCAGGGCCTCGATATCCGCCATCGAAATCACGCTCGTCACCTGCAGGTCGCTGCCGGCGCTGCGCGAGATCATGGGGCCGAGGACCTTGCCGCCGAATTCGACGAAGTGCTCGACCCCGGCTTCGGCCATGGCGATCGCGCTTTCGCGCCAGCGGACGCGGCCGGTCACCTGCTCCACCAGCAGGCGCTTTGCCTCGGCCGGGTCGGACACCAGCGCGGCCGTGACGTTGGCGAACAGCGGCACGCGCAGCGCGACCGGCGGTGTCTTTTCGAGTGCATCGGCCATGGCATCGGCAGCGGGCTGCATCAGCGGGCAATGGAACGGCGCCGAGACCGGCAGCAGCATCCCGCGCTTGATGCCGTGGTCCTTGACCCGGGCGATGGCCCGCTCGATCGCGCCGACATGGCCGGAGAGGACGACCTGCGAGGGATCGTTGTCGTTGGCGACGGTGCAGACCTCGCCCTCGGCGGCATCGGCCGCCAGGGCCTGCGCCTTGTCGATATCGGCGCCGAGCAGCGCCGCCATGGCACCGACCCCGACCGGCACCGCATCCTGCATCGCCTGGCCGCGCCGCTTGAGCAGACGGGCCGTATCGGCGAGGCCGAAAGCGCCGGCCGCGCACAGCGCGGTATATTCGCCCAGGCTGTGGCCGGCGACGAAATCGGCCTTGTCGGCCAGCGTGATGCCGCCTTCCTTCTCGAGCACGCGGAGCACGGCGATGGCATTGGCCATGATCGCCGGCTGGGCGTTCTCGGTCAGAGTCAGCACGTCGTCCGGCCCGTCGCGCATGATCTGCGACAGCTTCTGGCCGAGCGCGTCGTCGACCTCCTCGAAGACCTCGCGCGCGATGGGGCTCGCCGCGGCAAGCTCCACGCCCATGCCCACCTTCTGGCTGCCCTGGCCCGGAAAAACGAATGCACGCATAGCGGAAACCCCTGACCTCATGCCGTGGCGCGCGCCCTTATGGCCCGCCCGCCTCGCTGACAAGCCCGAAGGGCACGATCCGGTTGCCGGCGTCGTGCCCGATATCGGCCGCGCCGAGGAACGGTATCGCATGCCTGTCGCACCAGTAGCGCGCGATCTCCTCGGCCGTGGTGCCGAAGGGGCGATCGTTTTCGGGCACCTCGCTGACCCGGCCGAGCCGCAGCCCCGCTATCCCGCCGAGGTGCGCGGTGGCGTGGAAAAACAGGCGATCGATCGCATAGAGGTGCTCGCTGACTTCCTCGACCATGACGACGTGCCCGGCGAGACCGGGCATCAGCGGCGTGCCGCAGAGCATGGCCAGCGTCGTCAGGTTGAGAGCGACCGCCGGGCGCCGGTCCAGCGAGAGTTCAAAGCCCGAACAATCCCCGGAAAAATACGCAAGCGCCCGCCGCACCGCCGCCTCGCCGCCGTCGCGGCGGATGTCGTTGGCCATCGGCCCGTGCACCGGCCGCCCGATCCGCGCGCGGTAGAGCGCGGCGAGCAGGTAGCCCCCGTCGGAATAGCCGAGGAAGCGCTTGTGCTTCGCCGCCGGCCCCATTCCCGCGATCGCCTGTTCGGCAATGCGGCAGGCGCCGTAGCCGCCGCGGGCGAGCCAGACCGCGTCGAAGGCGGGGTCGTTGGCGCATTCCAGCAGGGCCGAAAGCCGACGTTCGTCCGGGCCGGCGAAGTGGCCGTCGGACTCGAAGCATTGCGGGTGGAAGTGGAGCTTGAGCTCGGGAAATTCGGCCGCGGCCATGGTCGTGACGCGGTCGGCGTCGATGCGGGTCATGGGGGTGGATGGGGCGCAGATGGCGACGCGGGACATCTGCGCGGTGTAACGGGATTGGCGGACTAGCGGTAGGGTTTGATTGGATCGCGCGGAGACGCGGAGACGCGGAGATTTTTTGGTTTCGCGCAGAGAGCGCAGAGGACGCAGAGGGGGAGTGCCCGCGGCGAAGCCGCCT
>CAUJJI010000021.1 GCA_963205265.1 Pseudomonadota bacterium | reverse complement strand
GGCAAACCGAGGCGCCGGCTTTTCCGTGCGTTGGTATCCCCAGGCGTAAGCCCGCATTCGCCAGCGGGGGTGAAGCTGTGCCTAAGATCCTCCCCCACAGGGGGAGGGGGACCGCCGGCGCAGCCGGTGGTGGAGGGGTGTCCCCCTCCGATCGAACGCTGACACCCCTCCGTCATTCGCTGACGCGAATGCCACCTCCCCCTAGGGGGAGGAGCCTTATGTTCCTCCCCGTTCCGGGGAGGAACGTGTTGCCCATCCTCCACAGTCGCCGCGGTCTCGAGCCTGCGTTCTATACAGCCCGGCCTTTGCTTGGCTATGGCTCGCAAGGGAAAGATCGTCCGCTCCGCCGGACAAGACAGGAGACCGCGAGGACATGCGCAAGTTCACTCCCGAGCAGATGCTCGCCGCCTTCGAGCTCCAGCAGATGCTCTACGACTTCGCCTACGAGCTCGACCACGGCGCGAAGGACGTGGGCCGTTTCTATGCCGAGGACGGCGCGTTCCGCACCGGTGGCATCAGCGTCGAGGGCCGCGCCGGCATTCAGGGCTTCTACGACAAGCGCAACGAGAACGTGAAGAAGTACCAGAAGGACGGCGAGCGCACCGGCCGCCACATCTTCACCAATGTCCGCGTGGTCTTCGACGCGGCCGATGCGGACCGCGCGACGATCCATTTCACCAATACCAATTTCGCCGGCGAGGGCCCTGCGCCGGTGCAGGGGCTGGGAAGTCCCTCGGCCATCGCCGACGGCGTCATGGAATGCCGGCGCGAGCCCGACGGCCACTGGCTGTTCACGCTGTTCGCGCCCAAGCAGGCGCTGATCGGCGAGGACGACTTCATGAAGCTGATGCTGGCGCTCAACGCGAAGAAATAGGGCTCAGGCGCCTCGGTATCCCAGGCTGCGGGCGATCGCGGCGGCTTCCTCGCGCACCAGCTTGGCCAGCACCGGGAGCCGGTCCTGCAGCCGCGCGCTGGGCGCGGCGACGATCAGTGCGCCGACGACCTTGCCGGCAGCGTCGTGGATCACCGCGGCCGTGCCGGTGACGCCTTCGGCCATCTGGTCGACCGTCTGCGCCACGCCGCTCTCGCGCGCCGCCGCGACGGCCTCGGCGAGGCGGCGCTTGGCGGTCTCGGTCCGGTCGGTGAGCCGTTCCGGCTTCAGCCGATCGAGATAGGTGCGCAGCGCCTGGTCGCTGCCGGCGGCGAGCAGCGCGCGGCCGCCGGCAGTGGCATAGAGCGGCCGCCGGTCGCCGATCGAGACGGCGAAGCGCACCGCCTTGGGGCTTTCGATCGTATCGACGTAGGTCATGGTCTCGCCGTCGTCGTCGGGCACGGCGAAGAGCACCGTCTCGGACGAGCGTTCGGCGAGGCGCCGCATGCCGTCGCGCACGAGATCCGAAGTCTGGAACCGCCGCCGCCCTTCGAGCAGCGCGCTGCCGAGGCCGAAGGCGCCGGGACCCAGCCGCCAGGCGCCGTCGCCGGCGACGACGAAATTCTCCTCTGCAAGGCCGCGCAGCAGGGCGGCGAGGCTGCTCTTGGGGGCATCGAGCAGGCGGCTCAGCTCGGCGAGGCTCAGCGGCCGGGAACTGGCGCAGAGCGCTTCCAGGATGCGGATGACGCGCGTGACCGATTGCGGCGCATTGGCGGCGCGGTCGTGAGCGGTCATGGGCAGCTCGGTCGTTGCATGGCAGGTGCCGGCATAGCGGCGGATCGCCGTCAGGCGAAGGCCGGCAGGACGTCCTGCGCGAAATTCTCCGCATATTCGAGAAAGCGCCGTGCCGGCAGGCCCGGCGGCATGGCCATCATGAAATGCTCGATCGGCATCTTCGCCTGCATGCGCTTGAACATGGCGATCGCGGCATCGGGCGTGACGACCTGCAGCTCACCGCTGGCCTTGTATTCGTCGAGGCTCTTGGCCGTCATGCCGCCGATGCCGAGCGCCTGGTCTTCGGCGAACCATTCGCCGTAGCTGTTGTTGACGTGCAGGAAGTGCGGCGCCAGCTCTTCCATCGCCGCTTCGGGATCGCGGGCGACGACGAGCGTGAGGCCGGTGATCCGGACGCGGGCGGAGCCGACGTCCTTGCCCTGCTCGCGCAGCTTGTCGACATAGAGGCCGCAGACGTCGGGACTGCCGATGTAGCCCCGGCCGTAGCGGGCGACGCGGTCCATCGCCTTCTCCGCGAAGCCGCCGATGTAGAGCGGGATGCGGCCGCGCGGCGAGGGCGGCATGATGCGCGCGCCGGCGACCTGGAAGTGCTTGCCCGCGTAGTCGACCGTCTCGCCTTCCCAGAGCCGGGTGACGATCTCGAGGAATTCGTCGAAGCGCGCGCCGCGGCGCGTGAAGTCGACGCCGAAGGCCGCGGTCTCGCGCTTGCGGTAGCCGATGGCGAGGCCGAGATCGAGGCGCCCGTTCGACAGGATGTCGAGCAGCGCGCAGTCCTCGGCGAAGCGCACCGGGTTGTAGAGCGGCGCCAGTGCCACCCCCGTGCCGATGCGCATGGTCGTCGTGCGCGCCGCCACCGCCGCCAGCGCGACCAGCGGCGAGGGCATGTAGCCGTCCTCGGCGAGATGGTGCTCGGGAAGCCAGGCGCCGGCGAAGCCCAGCCGCTCGGTCTCGGCGATCACCTCGAGAGTCTCGGCGTAGAGCTCCTCCCAGGGGCGCTGCCACTGCGGCGGGTTACGGAAATCGTACAGGTAGCCGAACGTCAGCTTGCCGGACATGAGCGCCTTTTCCTCTGCTGCGGAGGCGCTGCGGTATGGCGAAAGCGGCGGTGGGGCAAGCGTTGAGCGACACGTCGTCCCGGGCTAGACCCGGGACCGCTGGCCACCTCGATGGAACGTCCGGCCAGGACGAGAGCGGTCCCGGATCAAGCCCGGGACGACGAGTTCAGCTCACGTCCATCGCATAGCCCGCGGCGCGGACCGTGCGGATCGGGTCCACTTCGCCTTCCCCGACGATCGCCTTGCGCAGGCGGCGGATGTGGACGTCGACCGTGCGCTCGTCGATGTCGGTGTCCATCCCCCAGACCCCGTCGAGGATCTGCTGGCGCGAGACGACGCGGTTGGGGCGTTCCATGAAGTAGCGCAGCAGGCGGAACTCGGTGGGGCCGAGGTGGAGCGCCTGGCCGGCGCGGCGGACGCGGTGCGAAGTGGGGTCGAGCTCGATATCGGCGAAAGTCAGCGTGTCTCCCGCCAGCGACGGCCGGCTGCGGCGCAGCAGCGCCTCGACCCGGGCCATCAGCTCGCGCGGGGAAAACGGCTTGGTGACATAGTCGTCGGCCCCGGTCTTGAGCCCGCGGATGCGGTCCTCCTCCTCGCCGCGGGCAGTGAGCATGAGGATCGGGATCTTCGCCGTTTCCTTGTCCTTGCGCAGCCGCCGGCAGACTTCGATGCCGGGCACCTGCTCGATCATCCAGTCGAGGATGATGGCGTCGGGCGCCTGCTCGCGCACCATCAGCAGGGCTTCCTCGCCGTCGCCGGTGCTGCGCACGTCGTAGCCTTCGGCGCTGAGGTTCCAGGCGAGGAGATCGCAGAGCGCGGCGTCGTCCTCGACGACCAGGATGGCAGGGTTCATGTCGAAGTCTCGCTGCTGGAGCCGCCGCCGCTGTCGCGTTCGGAGCAGTACTGGCCGGTGGCGGCGTAATAGACCATTTCGGCGATGTTCGTCGCGTGGTCGCCGATCCGCTCGAGATTGCGGGCGACGAACAGCAGGTGCGCGGCGCTCGATATCGTCGCCGGGTTCTCCATCATGTGGCCGACGAGGTTGCGGAAGATGCTGTCGTAGAAGTTGTCGACCTTGTCGTCGCGGCGGATCACCTCGACCGCCAGCACGGCGTCGCGCGCGCCGTAGGCGTTGAGCACGTCGCGGACCATGCCCTGGGCGATCTCGGCCATGGCGGGCAGCAGGGTCAGCGGCTCGATCTTGCCGCGCCCCTCGACCTTGCGGACGGCCTTGGCGATGTTCTTCGAATAGTCGCCGATGCGTTCGAGCACGCCCGAGATCTTGAGCGCGGCGATGACGTCGCGCAGGTCGTCGGCCATCGGCGCGCGCAGGGCGATGATGCGCACGGCGAGCCGGTCGACCTCGGCTTCCAGCGCGTCGAGGCGCGCGTCGTTGGCGACGATCTTCTGCGCCATCTCCTCGTCGCGCCGGACCAGCGCGTCGATCGCCTCGTGGATCGCCACTTCGGCGAGGCCGCCCATTTCCGCGACGAGGCCGCGAAGCTGGCTGATCTCGTTGTCGAATGCCTTGACTGTATGCTCAACCATTGCGGTCCCCGCCGTTCGCCGGTCAGCCGTAGCGGCCGGTAATGTAGTCCTTGGTGCGTTCCTCGCGCGGCGCGGTGAAGATGTCCGACGTGTCGCCGTATTCGACCATGGCGCCGAGGTGGAAGAAGGCGGTGCGCTGCGAAACGCGCGCGGCCTGCTGCATCGAATGGGTGACAATGACGATGGCATAGCGCTGGCGCAGTTCGTCGATCAGTTCCTCGATCCGCGCAGTGGCGATCGGGTCGAGCGCCGAGCAGGGCTCGTCCATCAGGATCACTTCGGGGCTGACGGCGATGGCGCGGGCGATGCACAGGCGCTGCTGCTGGCCTCCCGAGAGGGCGGTGCCGGCATCGGTGAGGCGGTCCTTGACCTCGTCCCACAGCCCGGCGCGGCGCAGCGATTTCTCGACGATGGCGTCCATGTCCGCGCGGTTGCCGGCGAGCCCGTGGATCCGCGGCCCGTAGGCGACGTTCTCGTAGATCGACTTGGGGAAGGGGTTCGGCTTCTGGAACACCATGCCGACGCGCGCGCGCAGCTGCACGACGTCCATGTCGGAATCGTAGATGTCCTCGCCGTCGAGCCGGATCTCGCCGGTGACGCGGCAGCCGGCGATGGTGTCGTTCATCCGGTTCAGCGTCCGCAGGAAAGTCGACTTGCCGCAGCCCGACGGACCGATGAAGGCCGTGACCACGCCGGCGTCGATGTCGATCGAGACATTGTCGATCGCGCACTTCTCGCCGTAGAAGACGTTGACGCCGCGAGCAGACATCTTGGGCGCGGATATCGTGGGTGTTTCGGTCATCGTTCTACCAGCGGGTTTCGAACTTGTTGCGTAGATAGATGGCCACCCCGTTCATCGCCAGCAGGAAGGCCAGCAGGACGATGATCGCGGCGGAGGTATTCTGCACGAAGGCCTTGTCGATCTCGTCCGACCACAGGAAGATCTGCATCGGCAGGACGCTGGACGGGGCGGTGACGCCGTCCGCCGGCGTCGCCACGAAGGCGCGCATGCCGATCATCAGCAGCGGCGCCGTCTCGCCCAGGGCGCGGGCCATGCCGATGATCGTGCCGGTGAGGATGCCGGGCAGTGCCAGCGGCACGACGTGGTGGAACACCGTCTGCACCGGGCTGGCGCCGATCGCCAGGGCCGCGTCGCGGATCGACGGCGGCACGGCCTTGATCGCATTGCGGCCGGAAATGACGATCACCGGCATGGTCATCAGCGCCAGAGTCATGCCGCCGACCAGCGGCGAGGAGCGCGGCAGATGCATCACGTTGATGAACACGGCGAGCCCGAGCAGGCCGAAGATGATCGAGGGCACGGCGGCGAGGTTGTTGATCGAGACCTCGACCCAGTCGACCCAGCGGTTGCGCGGTGCGAATTCCTCGAGATAGACCGCCGCCAGCACGCCCATCGGGAACGACAGGGCCAGCGTCACCATCATGGTCAGCAGCGAGCCCTTGACCGCGCCCCAGACGCCGGCGGTCGCCGGGTCGGTGGAGTCCGATCGCGTCAGGAAATCCCAGCCGAGGCCGCCGAGGCCGTTCTTCGCCATGATGATGAGCAGCAGCGCCAGGAAGCCGAGCGACAGCACGACGGCGCCGAGCCCCATCGCGCGGAACAGCCGCTCGGAGCGGCGGCGCCTGGCCAGTCGCCTGGCCGCGTCGGGAGATTGCCGGCTGCTATTCATAGGCTTCGCGGAACCGCTTCACGACGCGCAGGGCGACGATGTTGAGGATGAAGGTGACGATGAACAGCACCAGCCCCAGCGCGAAGGCCGATAGCGTCTTGGGGCTGTTGAATTCCTGGTCGCCGGTGAGCAGCTGCACGATCTGGTAAGTGACCGTCGTCATGCTCTCGAATGGATCGGCCGAGAGCCGGGCGGCGGCGCCGGCAGCCATGACCACGATCATGGTCTCGCCGATCGCGCGGCTCACCGCAAGCATGACGCCGGCAACGATGCCGGGCAGGGCGGCCGGCAGCAGCACGCGCTTGATCGTTTCCGAAGGAGTCGCGCCCATCGCCAGCGACCCGTCGCGCATGGCCTGGGGCACGGCGGCGATCGAATCGTCGGCCATCGAGGAAACGAAGGGGATGATCATCACCCCCATGACCAGGCCCGCCGCCAGCGCGCTCTCGGTCGAGGGGTTGGCCTTGCCGAGCATGGCGGCGAAGTCGCGGACCAGCGGCGCGACGGTCAGCGCCGCGAAATAGCCGTAGACCACGGTTGGCACGCCGGCGAGGATCTCGAGCGCCGGCTTCACCCAGCGCCGGACTGCGGGATCGGCATATTGCGTCAGGTAGACCGCGCTCATCAGGCCGAGCGGGATGGCGACGACCATGGCAATGATCGCGCCGATGTAGATCGTCCCCCAGAACAGCGGCACGGCGCCGAAGTCCTTGCTGATGTTGGCACCGCCGGCAGTGCTCGGCGCCCAGTGGGTGCCGGTCAGGAAGTCGATCGGCGAAACCGTGCGGAAGAACAGGCCGGTCTCGTAGACCAGCGAGACCACGATGCCGAAAGTCGTCAGGATCGCGACCAGCGATGCCACCAGCAGGCCGAACATCACCCCGCGCTCGACCCAGCTGCGCGCCGGGAAGCGCGCCCGCACCCGGGTAAAGCCCCAGGCGCCGCCGGTGAACGCGAAGATCGCGACGAGCGCCGCGCCGATCAGCCCGAAGCGCAGCTCTGCCGCGCGATAGGGCACGGCGAATTCCTGGGCGAGCGGGTTGAAGGCGGCGGCCCCGGGATTCCCCGCCAGGCTCCGCGCCTCGGCCAGGATCGCCGCGCGCTCCATGTCCATCGCCGGCAGCTTCGCGGCAAGCGGATCGGCCAGCACCGCGGCGCGGACCAGCTCGGGCGAGACCGCCGACCAGGCCAGCCAGGCGAGCAGGGCCGGGACGACGATCCACAGCGCCATGTGCCAGGCGTGGTAGTTCGGCATCGAATGCAGCGAGCCGCGCCCGGTATAGAGCAGCCGCGCCCGCGCGCGGGCGGTGAACCAGCCCGCAAGGCCGAGAGCGAAGATCGCCAGCAGGATGATCGTCGAGGTCATGAAGTACTCTAGCCCATCCCCTTCAGGGGAGGGTCGGGGTGGGGGGCTGCCGCATGGCGCTGAGGGTGGGGAGAGCCCCCACCCCGCTGCGACCAGGCAGCATCGCCGCCAGGTCTCGCGGCCCCTCCCCTGAAGGGGAGGGGGGAGGAGTCGCTCCTGCAACCCTCACTTCAACTCCGCCGGATCCAGCACCGCCATGGTCTTGACGATCTCGGCGCTCTTTGCGCGGACGTCGTCCGGCGCGATGACCATGCCCTTCTGCTTCAGATAGCCCTCCGGTCCCCAGGCCTTGGCCCACTGGCCGACATAGTCGGCGAGGCCCTTGATCGCGTTGAGATGCGCCTTCTTCACATAGATGTACAGCGGGCGCGCACCGGGATAGGTGAAGTCGGAGATCGTCTGGTAGGTCGGGGTCACGCCGGACATGGTGATGCCCTTGAGCGAGTCGGGATTCTCCTCGAGGAAGGAAAAGCCGAACACGCCGATCGCCTTCGGGTTCTGCGAGATCTTCTGGACGATCAGGTTGTCGTTCTCGCCGGCGTCGACATAGGCGCCGTCCTCGCGGACGCCGGTGCAGACCTTCTTGTGCGCGCCTTCGTCGGTCTTCTTGAGCGCCTTCATCGCCGGGTCGGTCTCGCAGCCCTTGGTCAGGATCAGTTCGGCGAGAGCGTCGCGAGTGCCCGAGGTGGTGGGCGGGCCGTAGACGAGGATCGGGATCGCCGGCAGCGCCGGGTTCACGTCCTGCCAGGTCTTGGCGGTATTGGGCTTGCCGAAGGGATTGGCGGCGAGCGCCTTGTAGACGTCCTCCGGGGTCAGCGCCATGCCGGGGCCGGCATTGGCCTCGGCGAAGGCGATGCCGTCGAGCCCGACCTGGACTTCGACCACCTCGGTCACGCCGTTCTTCTTGCACAGCTCGTATTCGGAAGCCTTCATCCGGCGCGAGGCATCGGCGATGTCGGGATGGGCCGCGCCGACGCCGGCGCAGAACAGCTTGATGCCGGCACCGGTGCCGGTCGATTCGATCACCGGGGCCTTGCCGCCGGACTGGGCCAGCTGCTCGGCCACGGCGGTGGCGAAGGGATAGACGGTGGACGAGCCGACCACGCGAACCACGTCGCGCGAGCTCGAGGACGAGCCGCCGCCGGAGCCGCAGGCCGCCAGGGCCAGCGTCGACAGTGCGGCGAAGCAGATCTTGGTAGTGAAACGCATTGCAGGGGCCTCCATCGACCTTGGTCGAGGGCGCTCCTATTGCCCCTGTATGACAGTCGTATGACATCGACCCCGGAACTGCGGGGCAGGCAGGCCTACGGCTTGAGCAGCGGCAGCATGATCGAGGCCGTGGTCCCGACGCCCGGGCGGCTGGTTATGTCGAAGCGCCCGCGGTGGCGCTCGACGATATGCTTGACGATCGACAGCCCCAGGCCGGTCCCGCCGGCCGCCCGGCTCCGGCTGGTGTCGGCGCGGTAGAAGCGTTCGGTCAGCCGCGGCAGGTGCTCGGGCGCGATGCCTTCGCCTTCGTCGCGGACCGCGATCAGCACCCAGCCGGTGTCGGTCGCCTCGACCGTGACGGTGACCGGCCCGCCCTTCTTCCCGTACTTGAGGGCATTGTCGATCAGGTTGCGCAGCACCTGGGCCATCTGCCCCCGGTCCCCGGCGATCGGCGCCGTCTCGCGATCGGCGGTGATCGTCACCTCGGCGCCGGTGCGGAATTCGCCGGCGGTCTCGCGGGCGAGGGCGACGATGTCGACCGTGTCCGACGGCACTTCGTGCTTCACCGCCTCGATCCGCGAGAGCGACATCAGGTCCTCGACCAGCGACTGCATGCGCAGCGCTTCGTGCCGGATGACGTTGAGGAAGCGTTCGCGAGTCGCCGGGTCGTCTCCCGCCTTGGGCGTGAGCAGCGTCTCGACATAGCCGAGGATCGCCGCCAGCGGGGTGCGCAGCTCGTGGCTGGCATTGGCGACGAAATCGGCGTGGGCGCGGGCGACGCTGACCTGGACGGAAAGGTCGTAGAGGCTGACCAGCCGCTCGCCGGGGCCGAGCACGTTGCAGCTCACTTCCCAGACGCTGCCGCCGACCGACAGGCCGTCGACCTTGGTCGAGCCGCCGGATTCGCCCATGATCACTGCGACCGCGGCGGGATTGCGGATGGCGATGCGCACGTCCTGCCCGACGATATGGGCGCCGAGCAGGCCCTTGGCCGCGGCATTGGCAAAGCTCACCCCCCCGCCCGACACGATCAGCGCCGGGGTCTGGAGATGCTCGAGCAGGTTGGTGCCGCTGACTGCCATGGCGCTCTCATAGGCACGGTGCCGCCGCAGGGAAAGCACCGTCATCGGCTCGTCACCCGGCGGTCACGCACATCGTTCGGATTGTGCGTGCAGCGAAGATCCTCCCCTGTAAGGGGAGGTGGCAGCCCGCAGGGCTGACGGAGGGGTGTCGGCATCCGCGACAGGGTGACACCCCACCACCACCGGCTGCGCCGGCGGTCCCCCTTCCCTTACAGGGGAGGATCCGGAATGCAGCAACCTCGGCCTTTCAATCTCCCCACTCGCCATTCTTTGGCCGCAGCCTTGCCGAGCCATGCTGCATGTGCGAGAACCATGCGGCTACTGAACTGGAGACGGGCCAATGCGAAGCAGGATCGGCAGCGCCGGATGACGGGCTTCATCGCCGACCGCCTGCTACTGTTCGGAGCGACCGGAGACCTGGCGAAGCGCATGCTGCTGCCGTCGCTGGCCGCGCTCGACGCCGACGGGCTGCTCGATCCCAAGCTTGAGATCGTCGGCACGGCCCGCTCCGAACTCGACGACCAGGCCTTTCGCAACTTCGCGCGCGAGGCGCTGGAGAAGTTCCTGCCCGGCGATCGCCGCGGCAGCACCGCCACATTCCTCAACCGCCTCGGCTACCAGGCGCTCGATGCTTCCGCGCTCGACGGCTATGCCGAGCTGGCGGCCAAGGTGGGCACCCCGGCGCAGGGCCTGGCGATCTTCCTGTCGACCGCGCCCAGCCTGTTCGAAGCGACGATCCATGGCCTCGCGCACGGCGGGCTGACCGGCGCCAACGTCCGCATCGGCCTCGAAAAGCCGCTCGGCACCGACCTCGAATCGAGCCGGGTGATCAACGACGCGGTCGCCACCGCCTTTCCCGAGGAAAGCACTTTCCGCATCGACCACTACCTCGGCAAGGAGACGGTGCAGAACCTGCTGGCGCTGCGTTTCGCCAACATCCTGTTCGAGCCGCTGTGGAACGCGGCGCACATCGACCATGTCCAGATCACCGTCGCCGAGACCGTCGGGCTCGAAGGCCGCGTCGGCTTCTACGACGATGTCGGGGCGCTGCGCGACATGGTCCAGAACCACATGCTGCAGCTCCTCTCGCTGGTGGCCATGGAGCCGCCGGCGATGTTCGACGCGACGGCCGTGCGCGACGAGAAGGTCAAGGTGCTGCGCTCGCTGCGCCTCTCCTCGCCCGATGAGACCGTGACCGGCCAGTACCGCGCCGGCGCCATCGCCGGCCAGGCCGTGCCCGGCTACGACGAGGAGCTCGGCAAGCCGTCGGACACCGAGACTTTCGTCGCGATCAAGGCGCATATCGACAACTGGCGCTGGAAAGGCGTGCCCTTCTACCTGCGCACCGGCAAGCGGCTGCCCAAGCGCACGACCGAGATCATCGTCCAGTTCCGCCGCGTGCCGCATTCGATCTTCGCGGGCAAGGGCGCGCGGTCCGAACCCAACCGCCTGGTCATCGGCGTGCAACCGGACGAGAACATCTCGCTGTCGCTGATGGCCAAGGTACCGGGCCTCGACCGCGGCGGCATCCGCCTGCGCCCGGTGCCGCTCGACATCGCCATGCCCAACGCCTTCGCCGGCACCCAGCGCCGCATCGCCTACGAGCGGCTGCTGCTCGACCTGATCGAGGGCGACCAGACGCTGTTCGTCCGCCGCGACGAGGTGGAAGCCCAGTGGGACTGGGTCGACGCCATCCGCGCCAGCTGGGATGAACACGGGCTGGTGCCCAAGTCCTATACCGCCGGCAGCTGGGGCCCCTCGGCGGCCATCGCGCTGGCCGAGCGCGATGGGGTCACGTGGCATGAGTGATGGGCATGAGTGAGGGTGCCGCCATATCCTCCCCAGAATGGGGAGGGGGACCGCCGGGCGCAGCCCGGTGGTGGAGGGGGCTCTCCCCCAGGCGCCGCGTCGATGAGGCGAGCCCCCTCCACCACGCCGCTTCGCGCCGCGGTCCCCCTCCCCGTTCCGGGGAGGATCTGATCCCATGACTCCCCTCGACCCCGCCGTCGCCCGCGTCACCGAACGCATCATCGCGCGCTCGCGCGACAGCCGTCGCCGCTATCTCGACCTGATGGAGCGCGAGGGCGACCGGCACGGCGATCGCGACTTCCTGTCCTGCTCGAACCTTGCCCACGGCTTCGCCGCCGCCTTGGAGGACAAGCCCAGCATCGCCGCGGCGCGCGGGCCGAACCTGGCGATCGTCACCGCCTACAACGACATGCTTTCGGCGCACCAGCCCTATGGCCGCTATCCCGAGCAGATGAAGCTGTTCGCCCGCGAGGCCGGCGCGACCGCGCAAGTGGCGGGCGGCGTGCCGGCCATGTGCGACGGCGTCACCCAGGGCCAGGACGGCATGGAGCTGTCGCTGTTCAGCCGCGACACGATCGCGCTGTCGACCGCGATCGCCATGAGCCACGCGATGTTCGACGGGATGGCCCTGCTCGGCATCTGCGACAAGATCGTCCCCGGGCTGGTGATCGGGGCGCTGCGCTTCGGCCACTTGCCGGCGATCCTGGTGCCGTCCGGACCGATGCCGTCGGGCATCGGCAACAAGGAGAAACAGAAGGTCCGCCAGCTCTATGCCGAAGGCAAGGCCGGCCGCGCCGAGCTGCTGGCGAGCGAAAGCGCAAGCTACCATTCGCCCGGCACCTGCACGTTCTACGGCACGGCCAATTCGAACCAGATGATGATGGAGCTGATGGGTCTGCACGTCCCCGGCGCCGCCTTCGTCCCGCCGAACACGCCGCTGCGCCAGGCGCTCACCCGCGCCGCCGTGCGCCGGCTGGCGGAGATCGGCCGCAAGGGGAACGACCACCGCCCGATGGCGCGGGTCGTCGACGAGAAGGCCATCGTCAACGCCTGCGTCGGCCTGCTGGCGACCGGCGGGTCGACCAATCATGCGATCCACTTGCCGGCAATGGCCCGCGCCGCCGGCATCCTTCTCGACTGGCAGGACCTCGACGAGCTGTCGGCCGCCGTGCCGCTGATCGCCCGGGTCTATCCCAACGGCGCGGGCGACGTGAACCAGTTCCATGAAGCCGGGGGCATCGGCTACGTCGTCCGCGAGCTGCTCGGCGCCGGACTGGCGCACGGCGACGTCCTGACCGTCGCCGATGGCGGCATGGCCGCCTATGCCCGGGAGCCCTTCCTCGACGGGGACGCGCTGCACTGGCGCCCCGCCCCCGCCGCAAGCCTCGACCCGACCATGCTCGCCCCGGTCGCCGCGCCGTTCATGCCCGACGGCGGCATGCGGCTGGTCCAGGGCAATCTCGGGCGCGGCACGTTCAAGACCAGCGCCGTCGAATCCGCGCGCTGGACGATCGAGGCGCCGGCCCGCATCTTCGACGACCAGGACGCGGTCATCGCCGCCTTCAAGGCCGGCGAGCTCGACCGCGACGTCGTCGTCGTCCTGCGCTTCCAGGGCCCGCGCGCCAACGGCATGCCCGAGCTGCATAAGCTGACGCCGGTGCTCGGCGTCCTGCAGGACCGCGGCCTCAAGGTGGCGCTGGTGACCGACGGGCGCATGTCGGGCGCTTCGGGCAAAGTGCCGGCGGCGATCCACATCACCCCGGAGGCCCTGGGCGGCGGCCCCCTGTCGCTGCTGCGCGACGGCGACGTCGTCCGGCTCTGCGGCCACCAGGGCACGCTTCAGGCGCTCGCCGACCTGGCCGGGCGCGAGCCGGCCGCGCCGACCGAGCGCATGGGCGGCATGGGCCGCGAACTCTTCGCCATGTTCCGCCGCCACGCCGGCGGCGCCGAGCAGGGCGGTTCGGCGATGCTGGATGAGGCTGGGTTGTGAGGGCGGCATCTCTCCGCGCCCGCATTTCCGTCGTCCCGGGCGCGACCCGGGACCGCTGCCCTCGTCGACCGAACGTCCGGCCCAGCCTCCAGCGGTCCCCTCTTTCGCCGGGGCGACGGTCTGGGCTGCATTGCGCAAGGAAGGCGTGACCCCCATGGAAATCGCCGTCGCCGACATCGGCGGGACCAATGCGCGCTTCGCCGTCGCCCGGATCGAAGGCGGCAAGGTCGTCCGGCTCGGCGATCCGGTCGTGCTGCGCGCGGCCGGCTATCCCGGGCTGGCCGAGGCCTGGGCAGATTTCGGCGAGGCGATCGGGCGCCCGCTCCCCCGCTTTGCAGCGCTTGCCCTGGCAGGACCGGTGACCGGCGGGCCGGTGCGCTTCATCAATTCGCACTGGGTGGTCGATCCCGCCACCCTGTCCGCCGATCTGGGGCTGGACCGCTTCACCCTGCTCAACGACTTCGGCGCCATGGCCCATGCCGTCGATGCGCTGGGTAGCGATGGCCTGGAGCATCTCTGCGGGCCCGACGTGCCCCTGCCGGAGCGCGGGGCGATCTCGGTGATCGGGCCGGGAACCGGGCTCGGCGTCGCGATCCTGCTGCGCCGCGCGCAGGGCAGCGTGGTGCTCGAGACCGAGGGCGCGCACATTCACTACGCGCCGCTCGATGCGCGCGAGCGGCAGGTCAGCGAGGCGATAGCGCGGCTTTACGGGCGCACTTCGGTGGAGCGCGTCGTCTCCGGCCCGGGGCTGGGCGAGATCGTCCGTGCTCTCGACCCCGGCGACGCGCGGCCCGATCCCGAACTCTGGGCAGCGGCCGTCGAGGGAAGCGAGCCCGCCGCGCGCGTGGCGCGCGACCTGTTCCTCGCCAGCTACGGCGCGGCGGTGGGCGACCTGTCGCTGGCACACGGCTCGCTCGGCGTGGCGCTGGCGGGCGGGCTGACCAACCGGCTGCGCCACCTGCTGCCGTGCAGCGCCTTCCACGTGCGCTTCTGCGACAAGGGCCGCTACCGCACCCGGCACGAGGGGATCCCGGTCAAGCTCGTCACCCATCCCCAGCCGGGCCTGTTCGGCGCCGCGGCCGCCTTTGCCAGGGAGCACAGCCAGACATGAGCGATATCGAGACCATCATGCGCATGGCGCCGGTCATCCCGGTCCTCGTCGTCGACGAGGTCGCCCATGCCGTGCCGATCGCCGAGGCGCTCGTCGCCGGCGGGCTGCCGGTGCTCGAAGTGACGCTGCGCACGCCCGCCGCGCTCGAGGTGATCCGCGCGATGAAGCGGGTCCCCGGGGCCGTCGTCGGCGCGGGCACGGTGCTCAATCCCGCCGATCTCGACGCTTCCTTGCAGGTGGGCGCCGAATTCATCGTCTCGCCCGGTCTGACGCCGCGGCTGGCCGAAGCGGCGATCGCGGCCGGGGTGCCCTTCCTTCCGGGCACCGCCAATGCCGGCGACATCATGCTCGGCCTCGACTTCGGGCTTTCGCGCTTCAAGTTCTTCCCGGCCGAAGCCTCGGGCGGCATCGCCGCGCTCAAGGCCATCGCCGCGCCGTTCGGCCAGGCGCGCTTCTGCCCGACCGGGGGCATCACCCAGGCGACGGCGGGCAACTGGCTGGCGCTCGATGCCGTGCTCTGCGTCGGCGGCAGCTGGCTGGTCGCCAAGCCCGAAGCGGGCGAGGGGCCCGACTGCCGGGCGATCGAGGCCGCGGCCCATGCCGCCCGGGCGCTGGCGACGTGAGCGTGCTGGCCGATCTCGACCGGCGGCTGCAGGAGCTGCACCTGCACACGGCGGAAACGCCGATGTTCAACCCGGTCTTCCAGCTCGGCCTGGAACTGTCGCGCCAGCTCGAGAGCGGCGACATGTCGCTCGACCAGGTCGAGGCGATGGTCGCCGAGCTCGAATGCGAGAGCCTGCGCGCCCGCGCCGCGCGGCTCGACCGCCTGCTCGCGCCGGTCGCCGTGGCCGATAACGACGCGATCCTGCGCAAGGTCGCCGGCGACGAGGAGGATTTCACCGCTTTCGCCGCCCGTTGGCAGCGCGCCGCCGTGCACGTCGTCTTCACCGCGCACCCCACTTTCCTGCTGTCGCAGGCCCAGTCCGCGGCGATCGCCGCCGCGGCATCGTCGGGCGACCACAGCGAGGCCAGCGTCTGCGTCGCCCCGCATGCCCGCGACCGCATCACGCTGGACTATGAGCACGAGGCGGTCATGGCGGCGATGACCCGGGCGCAGGCGGCGCGCGACCGCATCACCGCGCAGCTGTTCGACATCGCCATGGCCCGCTGGCCCAAGCGCTGGAAGAGCCTGCAGCCGCTGCCATTCCGGCTGGCCACCTGGGTCGGCTACGACATGGACGGGCGCACCGACATCGGCTGGCACACCTCGATCGGCTTCCGCCTGATCGAGAAGGCGCGGCGGCTGGCGCGCTATGCCGAAAGCCTGGGCAAATCCGCGCCGCAGGTCGCCGAGCGCCTGAGCCGCGCCGGCAGGCATGCCGAGGAGATGGCGGCGCTGTTCGCCGAAGACCTGTCCGATCCGGCCAGGCTGTCGAGCGCCGCCAACCGGCTCACTGCCGACCATCCCGATCGCCTGACCAGCCTTTCGGCGATCATCTCGGAGCTCGAGGCCGAGGCCCGCGGCGCCGACCAGGAGGCCGCGCGCGACATGCTTGTCGCCGCCGCCGCCATGCGCGCCGACGGGCTGGGCATGGGCTGGATCCATTTCCGCGTGAACAGCTCGCAGTTGCAGAACGCGATCCGCCGCCGCATCGACCCCGAAGGCAAGCTCAACCTCGCCAGCCAGGCGGCGCTGGTGCGGATGCGCGAGCTGATTGCCGAAGTGAAGCCGCTGCGCGCGAACTTCGCGGCGCTGGCGATCGAGAACAGCAGCGCCGTGCGCCAGTTCCTGGCGATGGCGCAGATCCTGCGGCACGTCGATGCCGATGCGCCTATCCGCATGCTGGTCGCCGAATGCGAGCAGCCGACGACGGTGTTGGCCGCGCTCTACTTCGCCAAGATGCTGGGCATCGACGACAAGGTCGACGTCTCGCCCCTGTTCGAGACCGAGAGCGCGCTCGAGCACGGCGGCCGCTTCCTCGACGCGCTGCTGCAGGAGGAAGCCTATCGCGCCTATGCGCGGCTGCGGGGGCGGGTGTCGGTGCAGACCGGCTATTCCGACGCCGGCCGCTTCGTCGGCCAGATTCCCGCCGCCCTGGCGATCGAGCGGCTGCAGGGCCGCCTGGCCGAGGCGATGGTGGCGAACGGGCTGACCGACGTCGCCGCGCTGGTGTTCAACACGCACGGCGAGAGCATGGGGCGCGGCGCCCACCCGTCGTCCTTCGCCGATCGCCTGGCCTGGCCGATGTCGCCCTGGACCCGCCGCCGCTTCGTGCGCGCCGGCATCCGGCTAGAGCCCGAGGTGAGCTTCCAGGGCGGCGACGGCTACCTGTTCTTCGGCTCGCCCGAGCTGGCTCTGGCGAGCCTGACGCGGTTCGTCGAGATGCCGCCCTGGGAAACCGATGCCGATGCGCCGGCCGATCCGTTCTACCGCCGCACCGACCTCAGCCTCGACTTCTATCGCGCGATCCGGGCGGTGCAGCAGGACCACCTCGCCAGCCAGACCTATTCGCGGGCGCTGACCGCCTTCGGGCTCGGCATGCTCAACGACACCGGCTCGCGCAAGTCGCGCCGCCAGTCGGACCTTGCCGCCGACCGGACGATGAACCTGCGCCAGATCCGCGCGATCCCGCACAATGCCATCCTCCAGCAGCTCGGCTATCCGGTGAACGTCATCGCCGGGGTCGGCACCGCGGCCGAAGGCAACCGCGAGGAACTGGCCGCGCTGCTGCGCGATTCGCCCCGCGGCCGGCAGCTGGTGCGGCTGGTACGCGCCGCCAATGCCCTGGCCAGCATCAAGACCGTCGCCGCCTTCGGCGAGCTGTTCAACTCCGCCTACTGGGCCAGCCGCCCCTATCGCGGCAACGAGCAGCACATCGCCGACGCCTGCCTGACGCTTGCCGAATACCTGACTCAGGACGACCGCGCCGGCGTCTTCCGCCGGCTGGCCTCGCGGCTGCGGGTGGATTCGCTCAAGCTCCACCGTCTCCTCGCGCTGATTCCCGACGATTCGCCCTTGCCCGACCGCGAGCAGACTCGCCGCAGCCTGGGCGTGCTGCAGGCGCTGCGCCTCGCCCTGTTCAAGCACATCTTCATCCGCGCAGTGATGGTGCCGCCGTTCAGCCGCGCCAACGACATCAGCCGCGACGACGTGATCGAGATGGTCTTTACCCTGCGCATCGACGAGGCGCTCGGCCAGCTGCGCCGCGCCTTTCCGATCAGCTTCCCCAAGCTGGGCGACTTCTCGGTCGAGGAACCGACCGACTATCCCGACGAGGGCGCGACCAGCTACGCCGCGATCCACCGCGATTTCCTCGACCCGATCGACCGCGCCCAGTCGCTGGCGCTGCGCATCACTACCGCCATCGCCAACGAATTCGGCGCGCACGGGTAGCGTTGCGGCGACGGTTCGGCGCGTCAGAACTTCAGCGTCGCCGAAGCCGAGACGGTGGTGCCGAGGTCGTAGGTGTTGGTGTCTATCCGCCGGTCCCCGAACTGCTGGAACTCGACGTGCTTCGCGCCGGTGATGTTGCGCGCTTCCAGCTTGATCTCCAGCTCGCGGCCGTTCGCCAGGGCAATGCCCTCGCGCGCGACCAGATCGATGCGCAGGCCGGGCCTTTCGACCACGTCGGGCTGCGGCGGGGTTCCGTTGGCGCCGCGGCTGACCACGCGCTTGCTCGCATAGGTCAGCAGGATCGTCTGCTGCGACAGCCGGCTGGTCGCTTCCAGTCCCAGCTGGACATTGGCGATGTGGTCGGACTGGCCGGTAAGCGGCGAGCCGTTGCGGAAATAGTCGGAAGCGACGCCGTTCGCGACGCCGGGAATGGCGATGCCGTCGCCCGCCCCGACTTTCAGCTTCGACCTGGTGTAGGTGTAGTTCGCCACCGCCACCGCTCGCCGCTCGCCGAAGAACCCGCCCATTGCGCTGAGGTCGAAATACTTCTGCAGCTCGATCTCGGCGCCGTAGAGCGTCGCTTCCGGCGCATTGGCGTAGGACGTGACGAAATCGTTGCCCTCGTCGGCCACGTAGGCTTCGATCGGACGGTCGATCTTCTTGTAGAAGCCCGAGACCGCCAGCCGCTGCTCCGGCGCGAAGTACCATTCCAGCCGCGCCTCGCCGTTCAGCAGCTCGCTGTCGACCAGCAGCTGGTTGCCGCGATAGGTGCGGTTGGCGTCGGGATCGAAGAAGGGCTGGTTGATCAGCTCGCGGAACTGGGGCCGGGCGATCGTCTTGGACGCGTTCAGGCGGAACTGCATGTCCGGGCGGAACTGCCAGGTCACGGTGGCGGCGGGCAGCCAGTAGCTCTTGTCGAGCCGGGTGCCGACGGTGGTGCCCGGCGTCGCGAAGACCTGCGCCGGATCGACCGTCTGCCGCGCCTTCTCGTAGCGCACGCCGGCGTCGATGCTCAGCTCGTCGGTGACCTGGACGTTGCCCTTGGCATAGCCGGCCCAGTTCCTCAGCCTGGCGAGGAAGGCCGGGCTTTCCTCGTCGCCTTCGAAAACGGTGATGTTATAGAAGTCGACGATGTTGGGAGCCAGCAGCAGGTCCGGGCGCAGCAGACCCACGCCGGGCACGAAGTTCTCGCCCGGATTGAAGATGAACTGCCGGCGCGAACTGGTGCGCTCGGTCTGCGAGAAGGTTCCGCCCACCGTCGCGGAAATCTCCGGCGTGATGCGCCACGAAAGGTCGGCGCCGCCGGTCCACAGGTCCTCGTTCAGATCGGAGAAGATCACGTCGGCGCGGCCGCGGACGCGGTTCAGCACGTTGACGAAATAGGCCCCATAGAGATCGGTCGGCGAATTGGTGCGGACATATTCGATGTTGGTCTCGAAGGGCGCCTCGCGCTGCGAATTGGCATAGCTGCCGCGCAGTTCCAGGCTGATGTCCGGCGTCAGCTTGAATTCGCCCACCAGCTGCGTATCGATCAGCTGGCGTTCGTACCAGGCGGTTTTCTGGCGCATATAGTCGACCGGCGTGCGATCGCGCGTGCCCAGCGACAGGCGCGCCTGCTTGATCGTGTCGCGGATGTAGAGATTGGTCCAGCGCAGCTTGTTGGGCCCGAACTCCAGGCCGAGGCCGAGCAGGCCGTTGACGACGATGCGCTGGTCGCTGCCGACCTGCACGAAATCGGAATCGAGCGTCTCCAGCTCGGCCGAGCGCGACTGCTGCTGCACCGTCTCGCGGCTCTGCCACTTGTTGCTGTAGCCGGCGGCGGCGATCACGCCCAGTTCGCCGAAGCCGATGTCGAAGGACTTGCCCGCCGACAGAGAGGCGGAGAAATTGGGCGCGGTATCGCCGCGCTTCTGCACGACGGCCGTGCGGAAGTTGACGAGCTGGCCCGCGAGCGCCGTGGAATCGTATGTCCCGGCGCTCAACCGCGCGCCGCTGGCGAAGAAGTCGCGCAGTGCCGGCGGATAGTCGCGCTGGCCGTTGTCGAAGCCGCTCCAGTCGCTCTTCGACCCGTAGAACGAGTAGCTGAGCTTGCCGGTGGTCTCGGTATCGGCGCCGATGCCGCCGCCGATGGTGAGGAACCCTTCGCGCGGCACGGCCTTGGTGGTGAGGTTGATGACGCCGCCGCCGAATTCGCCGGGATAGTTCACCGAATAGCTTTTCTGCACCAGCGAGGAGGAGACCACGCTGCTGGGGAAAAGGTCGAGCGGAACGACGCGCTTCAGTGGTTCGGGGCTGGGCAGGGGGAGGCCGTTGAGCAGCGCCAGCGAATAGCGGTCGCCGAGGCCGCGCACGTAGACATAGCCGCTGCCGACGACCGACAGGCCGGTGATCCGCCCCAGCGCACCCGCGATGTTGCCTTCGCCGGTCCGCGCGATTTCGGCCGAGGACAGCACCGACAGCACCTGATCGGAAGCCTTGGCGATGTTGCGTTCGCGCAGGCCGGTGACGATGATCTCGCCGCCGCCGCCGGGGACCGAAACGTCGACGTCCTCCTCCGCCGGCGGAGCGTCAGGCACGGGATTCTGCGGTGCTTCGGCAGGCACTGTTGGATCGTTTTGCGCATAGGCAAGACCGGGTGTGACAAGTGCCGAGGTGAGCAGCAGCGCCCCGGCAAGCCGCGATGTCTTGGACATCGGATTTCCCCTAATATCAGATGCAAGGACGGGGACAGCCAAGCCTGGCTGCCCCCGCGAATGTCAGGCAGCCACGGCTCAGCTCGTCGGGAGCGAGGTACAGGCGCTGCCCGAGCCGAAGTTCGCCGTCGAGCTGTTGCAGGTCCATCCGGCGTACCAGTTGTCGCTGCTGTTGCGCACGGCGCCGATCCAGGTCGTCGTGTCGAAGAAGCTCGCCACCGTCTTGGGATCGGTCGCGACCACCCCGTTCTCGTTCGCGCCGTTGATGAACAGGCTGCTGAGAGTCGGCGTGAAGGCGGTGTTGTTGTTGTTGCCGTTGAACGCCGCCTCGACCTGGGCGGCGGTGACGCTGCCCGTGCCGATGAACTTGGTCGCGGCGCACTGCAGCGCGACCGAGCGCACGGTGATCGTCGCCGGCGTCGTGCCCGAGCCGTTGATACGGACGCACTCGTTCTGCGGCGTCGCCACGAGCGAGTTCAGGATCGTTACATCGGAATTGCCGCGAATGAACAGCGACGCCTGGTTGCCGGCATTGTCCGCCGGCACGCCCGCCTGGAGCGCGGTCATGTTGGCGACGACCAGCTTGGTGCGGGGCGTGTCGGCCTCGTTGCCGTTGCTGTCGATCTCGAACAGCGAGTCGTTGCGATCGGTGCGCTGGATGAGCATGGCGTACTGCAGGTTCACCTGCGCACCGGTGTCGGCGTCGATGCTGTCGTCGTCGGCGCCGGTGACCACATAGTACTTCATGTTGGCCGCGCCGCCGAAAAACTCGACGCCGTCATCCGAGCTGTTGTGCGACTGGATGTGGTCGAGCACGGTGCCGGTGCCGATGCCGCCGGGGGTCAGCGATTGCAGCTCGCTGTTGGCGCCGAGCACGAAGCCCGAATAGCGGATCTGCACATAGCTCATGCGGCCGGCGTTGTAGGTGTTGTCGGTGCCGCCGAAGCGGGCGAGGTCGGCCGCACCTTCGGTGTTGCGCTCGCAGGTGTTGGAGGCGACCGAACCGACCGCGCAGTCGGTGGTCACGCCGCGGCCGAGCAGCACGATGCCGCCCCACTGGCCCTGCGACGAATCGGTGTTGAGGCCGAGGACGTTGTCGCGGCTGGTGAAGATGATCGGCTGGGTGGACGTGCCGACCGCGCTGATCTTGTTGCCGCGGTTGACGGCGAGCCAGGACTGGCCGGTGCCGCCGAACAGGATCACGCCCGGCTGGATCGTCAGCGTGACGTTGGTGTCGGCGGTCAGCGGCGTGGAGCAGCCGACGGTGGTGGAGGTGAACGGCGCCCCGGCGGTGGGGGCGCTGAAGCCGCCGTCGCAGCCGACGTTCACGCGGCCGTTCATCTCGTACAGCAGGCCCGGGATCTTGGGCAGCGTGATCGAGGTGCGGATCAGCGAGGGCAGGCGGCAGACGCGCCAGGTGCCGGTGGGGCCGGTGATCGTGCCCTGATCGCTCAGGCCCTGCGCGTCGGCGATGGTCGGGCAGCCGGCCGCGGGAGTCACCGTGCCGCCGGTGCCGCCGGTCGGCGTCGGCGTGGGGGTCGGCGTCGGGTTGTTGATGATCACGTCGCCGCCGGTACCGGGCGAAGCGATGTCGCTCGGACCGCAACCGGCCAGCGCGATCGCGCTGCAGCCGACGAGCAACAGGCCATGGATAGTCTTCACGATGAATCCCCCTCAAAGGTCGAATCTTGCAGCGGGGTTCCGCCAGCGACTCGCGATCTAGAGGTGGTCCGTGACAGTTTGTTTTCGGATTCGTGACATTCTTGATATGACTGAAATATGACGTCCAAGTTTCAAATATGACGACCGGCAATACAGACCGGCATCATATTCCCTGTATATTCGGTCTATTCGTAAGGTGATTGGCGGATGTTGGACGATTCCTGCGGGTGCTGGGCGTGTCATGCCGGAGTCATCTTGCGAATCGCCCGGAGCCGTTGCGATTCACAGCAAGATTGCAGTTTTATGACAGCTTGCGCATTTTCTTGATTTTCCCATGTGCCGGGAGGAAATTCCCAGCAACGCAGGAGAACGAGGAGAAGATGCCATGGCTGCCACCTGGATGATTGCAGCACTGCTCGCACAGTCGGCCGCCGGGGCCGGCGTCGATCGCATCGACGTCGGCTACGACCAGCTGGCGAAAGGCCAGCCCGCGGCGGCCATCGCCCGGATCGGCGGCAACAAGGCAGTCGCCGCCGACGATCCAGCCGCGCTGATCAACCTCGGCGCCGCCTATGCGCGCCTCGGCGAGCGGCAGAAGGCCGCGGACTGCTATCGCGCCGCCATCGCCAGCCCGGAACGCTACGAACTGCAGCGCGCCGACGGCAGCTGGATGGACTCGCGGCGGATCGCCCGCGAAGCCCTGGCCGCTCTGACCGGAAGCGAGCGCCTCGCCGCCCGCTGACGGCTGCTGCCCTTACCGAACACGAAGCCGAGCCGGGCCGCGCCGGCGGCCCGATAATCGGCACCCGACGGCCCGCCGGATGCGCGGGCCGTTTTTCGTCGCCAGGGCGAGCCCTGGAGAGCGACGAAGCGCGTCCCCCGCCGGTGAAACCGCCTTGGTCGCGGGGGCGCGCCTGTGCTATCTGGCGAGCCCCGCCAACTTGGGGAGAGTTGACGGCGGATTGTTTGCATTCCGTCACAGAGCTGTCATTTCTCGCCGCAATAGGAGGCCGCAAGGAGGCCCGGGGTGACTCGCGATTCGGCAAAGGTTCCTGCCAGTCTTGCATGTGCGGCGTTGTTCCTCGCCCTGCCCGGCGCAGCGCGGGCCGACGTCCTCGAAGTGAGCGGCAGCGGTTACAGCTGGGTCGTCGGCGGCCCGGCGAGGACCGGTCTCGCCCCACTGCCCCGGCCGGAGCCCGCGGCGGCGCTCGAGCCGGCACCGGCCGAGCCGTCGCATCCGCTGTCGTTCACCCCGGTGGCGAACAGCGCCGGGCCGCAGCGCTTCAGCGATCGCGTCGCCGAACTGGCCGCCAAGTACGACATCAGCCCGGCGCTGCTCGAGGCGGTGGTCTGGCAGGAGAGCCGCTGGAACACCGGCGCCGTCTCGCCCGCCGGGGCGCGCGGCCTGGCCCAGCTGATGCCGGGGACGGCGCGGGCGATGGGCGTCGACCCGCGCGACCCGCACGCCAACCTCGAGGGCGGCGCGCGCTACCTGAGAATGCAGCTCGACGCTTTCGGCGGCGACCTGGAAAAGGCGCTCGCCGCCTACAATGCGGGGCCCGGCCGGGTGGTGAAGGCCGGCGGCATTCCCGCGATACGCGAGACGCGGCTTTACGTCGCGTCGATCATGGCTCGCCTCGCCGAGCCGGTTCGGAGATGAATGGCATGCGGTTGGGGCGTTATATCGGACTCGGGATCATGGCCGCGCTGCCGACGGCGGCGCAGGCGCAGGCGGTCGCGGGTGCCGACCCGCAGGGCTCGGGCCCGATCGTCGCGGCGCTGGCCTGGCTGCAGGGCACGCTGCTCGGCAACGTCGCCACGGCCGTGGCGGTCATGGCGGTCGCCGCGGTCGGCTTCATGATGCTGACCGGCCGGATGAACTGGCGCTTCGGCGCCACCGTCATCATCGGCTGTTTCATCCTGTTCGGCGCCGGCGCGATCGTCTCGGGCATCCAGTCGGCCGCGGCGGGCTGAGCGGCGATGGAGCTCGTCCGCTTTCCCGTCCATCGCGCGCTGACGCGGCCGCAGATGTTTGCCGGCGTGACCTACAGCTTCTTCATCATCAACGCCGCGGTGACGACCGAGATCTTCCTGATCACTAAGAGCTTCTGGGCCTTGCCCGCCGCTCTCGCGATCCACGGCGCGGGCTATCTGGCCTGCCTGCGCGAGCCGCGGGTCTTCGACCTGTGGATCACCAAGGTCAGCCGCTGCCCCCGCGTCCGGAACTGGCAGCGCTGGGGCTGCAACAGCTATGCACCGTAAGGGGGGCGATCGATGAGCAAAGCCAAACCGAGCCTGCCCTGGGCAAGGCGCGAGGCGCTGGCCGGCGATCGCCTGCCCTACCTGGCGCTGGTCGACGACAATGTCGTGCTGCTGCGCGACGGCTCGCTGATGCTGTCGCTGGTGGTGCCGGGCCTGTCGTTCGAGACCGCCGACGCGGCGGAGCTCAACGCCCATGCCGGCACGCGCGAGGTGTTGCTGCGCAGCGCGCTCGACGCCCGCTTCGTCTATTACCATCACGTCGTCCGCCGCCGGGTCGAGGTCGAGCTGGACGCAAGCTTCGCCGACCCGCTGGCGCGCCACATCGACGCGCGCTGGCGTGACCAGCTCGGCGCCGGCGCGCTCTACGTCAACGACCAATTCGTCACCCTGGTGCGCCGCCCTGCGCGCGGCAAGGCGGGCTGGGCGGACCGGCTGTCGCGCATGCTGAAGCGCGGCGGCAGCGGGACTGTCGAGGCCGATCCCGCCGACCTGCGCGCGCTCAGGGCCGCCGCCGGAGCCATGATCGCCACGCTGGCGCCCTATGGCGCGCGGCTGCTCGGCGACTACGAGGGGGCCGGCGGCACCTGCTCCGAAGTGCTCGAGCTGCTGTCGGCGCTGTTCAACGGCGAGATGCGCCCGGTTCGCCGCCCGGCCGAAGGCACCGACATCGGCCACATGCTGCCCTACAAGCGGATCAGCTTCGGCCTCGACGCGATGGAGCTGCGCGGCGCCGCCGAGACCGGCTTTGCCGCCCTGGTCAGCCTCAAGGACTATCCCGACAGCACGGCGCCCGGCCTCACCGACGCGCTGCTGCGCCTGCCCTGCGAGCTGGTGCTGACCGAGAGCTATGCGCCCGCCGATCGCCAGGTTGCGCGCGAGCGGATCGACCTCGCCATCCGGCGCCTGCGCTCGGCCGACGAGGAAGCCGTGGCCGAGCGGCGCGAGATGCTGGCGGCGCGCGATGCGCTGGGCGTCGGCGCGGTGGCTTTCGGCGACCACCATCTCTCGGTGCTGGTGCGCGCGCAATCGCTCACCGTGCTCGACGAGCAGGTGGCGACCTGCGCCGCCGTGCTCGCCGATGCCGGCGCCGTGGCAGTGCGCGAGGACGTCAATCTCGAGCCGGGCTTCTGGGGCCAGTTCCCCGGCAACGAGGGCTACCTCGTCCGCCGCGCGCTGATCTCCAGCGCCAACATGGCCTGCTTCGGCAGCCTGCACGGCTTTGCCATGGGCCAGGCGAGCGACAACCACTGGGGCGATGCGGTGACGCTGTTCACCACGACCAGCGCGACGCCGTTCTTCTTCAACTTCCATTCGGGCGATCTCGGCAACTTTTCCGTCATCGGCCCATCGGGTTCGGGCAAGACGGTGGTGATGAACTTCCTCGCCGCCCAGGCCCAGAAGTTCGAGCCACGGCTGATCCTGTTCGACAAGGATCGCGGCGCCGAGGTTTTCCTGCGCGGCATCGGCGGCACCTACAGCCGCATCGCCGCGGGCCATCCGACCGGCTTCAACCCGCTGGCCATGCCCGACACCCCGGCCAACCGGGCCTTCCTGCGCGACTGGCTGGGCGTGCTGCTGAAGGCGCAGGGGCCGGAAGAGGAAGCGGCGATCGCCGGTGCGGTCGATGCAGCCTACGGCAACGATCCCGCGCTGCGCCGCCTTTTGCATTTCCGCGAGCTGCTGTCGGGCACGCGGCGGCCGCAGCCGGGCGACCTCGCCAGCCGGCTCGACGCCTGGATCGCCGGCGGCGAGCACGGCTGGCTGTTCGACAATGCCCCATGCGAGCAGGGTGGGGACAGGCTGGACCTGTCGGCCCGCACGCTCGGCTTCGACATGACCGCGCTGCTCGAAACGCCGCGGCTGCGCACCCCGGCGATGATGTACCTGTTCCACCGCATCGACGAGCGGCTCGACGGCACGCCGGCGATGATCCTCATCGACGAAGGCTGGAAGGCGCTGGACGACGAAGTCTTCGCCGCGCGCATCCGCGACTGGCTCAAGACCCTGCGCAAGCGCAATGCACTGGTCGGCTTCGCCACGCAGAGCGCGCGCGACGCGCTCGACAGCCGGATCTCGACCGCACTGGTCGAGCAGACAGCGACGATGATCTTCATGCCCAACGCCCGCGCCCGGCCGGAAGACTACTGTGACGGCTTCGGCCTCACCCGGCACGAGCTGGAGGTGATCCGCAGCCTGCCGGCGCACAGCCGCTGCTTCCTGATCCGCCAGGCCGATGCCTCGGTGGTGGTGCGGCTCGACCTTTCCTCGATGCCCGAAGTGCTGACCGTGCTGTCCGGCCGCGAGAGCACGGTGCGCCGGCTCGATGCCCTGCGCGAGACGTACGGCGATGCGCCCGCCGCCTGGTATCCGGCGCTGACCGGCCAGCTCTATCCCGGCGACGGCGAAGGCGGCGACATGTGGATCGAGGCGGCGGAATGAGCGCCTGCGACCAGCTCGTCGCCAATGCATCGCTCGGCGTCGCTCCGGCGCTGCGCGCGGTCGATTGCCTCGCCGGCGAAACCACCGCTGCGGCGTTCGGCCGGCTGTTCGGCGGGCAGGGAGCACTCGCCCCGGCGCTGACCATCGTCCTCACGCTCTACATCGCCTTCTTCGCCCTGTCGCTGCTGCTCGGCCGCAGCCGGCTGTCGATCTCGGCGCTCAGCCCGCGCATGCTGACGCTGGGCCTGGTGCTGACTTTCGCGACGAGCTGGATTGCCTACCAGGGAGTCGTGTGGAATCTCGCGGTCGGCGCGCCCGACCAGATCGCCGGCGTGCTGACCGGAACGCGCGGCTCCGCCACGCAGATCTTCGCCGACCGCATCGACATGATCTTCGCCGCGATCGACCAGGTCTCGCAAGCGGCCAGCGGCGGCGATCAGGGGGTGCAGGCCGGGGTCCAGGGCGCCGCCCAGGGTGCGGCCCAGGGTGCCGCCGCCGGCAGCTTCACGCCCGCCAACCTGATGTGGCTCGCGGCCCTGCTGCTGCTGCTCGGCACTGTCGGCGTGCTGGTGACGGCGCGCATCGCCCTTGCCGTGCTGCTGGCGGTCGGGCCGGTCTTCGTCGTCCTCGCGCTGTTTCCGGGGACGCGCGGGCTGACTGCCGGCTGGCTGCGCGGGGTCGTGCTGACCGCGGTGACGCCGCTGTTCGTTGTGCTCGGCGGCGGCTTCACGATCGAAATGCTGGTGCCGGTGGTCTCGGCGCTCGGCGGGCCGGACGGGATCAACGGGCGCGCGGCGCTGGCGCTGTTCCTGATCGCCTCGGTCCATGTCGCGCTGATGGTGATGGTGATGAAGGTTTCGGCAACGGTGGTCTCCGCCTGGCAGGTCTTCGGCCTGGCGCGCGATCCGGAGAGAAGCGAGCCGGCGGTCCTGCCGCAGGTCCAGGCCGCGGGCGCGGGCGCGGCAGCGGACGTGCAGGTCCACGGGCGGCGCATGGTGCCGGTCGCGGCGACCATGGCCGCGGGCGAGGCCGGGGCCGGCACCTCGCCCGGCACGACCGGCGGGGAGCGCGGGCGGCGCATCGTCGTCGCCGAGGCGGCCGCGCCGGCGTCGGGCCTGCCGCCGCTGCCGCAGCGCCGCGCGCGCGGCATCGGCAGCCGCTTCGCTGCGCCCACGCCACGCAAACGGGAGATGATGCGATGAAGCGCATGCTTGCCACTGTCCTGCCCGCGCTGCTGCTGGCTGCACCGGCCCGGGCCGACGAGCGGCTGGTCACGCAGCCTTACGACAGCAATGCGGTCGTGCGCATCGCCGGCAAGCTCGGCGTCCAGGCGACGATCGGCTTCGGCGAGAAGGAATCGATCGAGAACGTCGCGGTCGGCGATGCCGAAAGCTGGCAGATCACGCCCAACAAGCGCGCCGACCTGCTGTTCGTCAAGCCGCTCGCCGCCAATGCCCGTACCAACATGACGGTGGTGACCGACAAGCACACCTATTTCTTCGATCTCGTCGCCTCGCCCCAGGCGAAGCCGGTCTACCTCCTGCGCTTCACCTACAAGGAAGAGGCAAAGCCGGCTGCCCAGCCCGGCCAGGCCCCGGCGCACGTCGGGCAAGGCGGGGGCGAGCCCGGGCTCGCCGCGCTGGACCCGGTCGAGCGCGGGGTGATCGAGGGCGACCTTGCGGGTGCGCCGGTCGATCCGGCAGCGCTCAGCTTCGCCTGGCGCCGGAAGGGCGCCGACAGCCTGCTGCCGCAGCGGATCTACGACGACGGCCAGTCGACCTACCTGCTGTGGGGAGCGCGGCAAGCGGTCCCGGCGATCCTGGTGACCAACGAGAAGGGCGAAGAGGGGCCGGTCAACTACGCTGTGCGCGGCGCGACGACGGTCATCGACGAAGTGCCGGCCAGGATCGTCCTGCGCAGCGGCCGCAAGAGCGCGACGCTCGAGAAATTGCCGCAGCCCGCCACGGCGAGCGCCCCGTCGACCCATCCGCTGGCCCAGGCCCGGACTCAATAGCGAGGTAACCGCCATGCGCCTCAACACCCGTATCAACCCGCGCCGCGATGCCGAAGTCCGCGATCCCCGCGAAGGCGGCGCCGAGATCATCGATCTCGCCACGCGCAATGTCCTGCCGACGGTCACCCAGCGCAAGCGCGCCGACGGCCTGGGCCTCTTCGCCGGCATTGCCCTGGTCGCGGTGCTCGGCGGAGTGACGCTGTGGAGCATGGATGCCGCCCGCGAGCGGCCCGACCAGGCCCCCCGGGCTGCGGCCGACGGGATCGCCGCGGCACCCGCCGCACCGGTACAGGCGGTGCCGGCACCGGTCGCCGCGCCCGTCGCCGCGCCGCCGGCACCGGCACCGCAGCCGGTGCTCGCCGCCCCGCCGCAGAGCGCGATCGCGACCGCGCCGGCCGGCAATCGCTATGCCACTCCCACCGTCGTCTTCGACGCCAGCGGCGCGCCGCTCGCCTTTGTCCCCGCCGCTCCCGGCGCGGCGGCAGGCAGCGGCAACAGCAACGACGATTTCGCCACCCGCCTCGGCACCACCGGCGGCGGCAAGGCGGTGGCCGATGCCGCTTTCGATCCCAAGACCACGGTGACTCAGGGCACGCTGATCCCGGCCGTGCTCGAAACCGCGATCGACACCGACGTGCCGGGCTTCGTGCGCGCCGTGGTCAGCACCGACGTGCGCAGCTTCGACGGCAGCCGCGTGCTGATCCCGCGGTCCTCGCGGCTGATCGGCCAGTACAAGAGCGGCCTCGCCGCCGGGCAGAAGCGCGCCTACGTCATCTGGACGCGGCTGATCCGGCCCGACGGCGTCTCGGTCAACATCGCCTCGCCGGCGATCGCCTTCGGCGGCGAGACCGGGCTCGACGGCAAGGTCAGCTCGCATTTCTTCGAGCGCTTCGGCTCGGCCATGCTGCTGTCGATAGTCGGCGGGCTGTCCGCGATCGGCAGCAATGCCAGCGTCATCCTTGGCGGCGGCGGGCAGTCGGCGGCGGCGGCGGCAGTGGGACAGAGCGGGCAGATCAGCCCGACCGTCCGCGTCCGCCAGGGCCAGCCGATCCGGGTGTTCACCGCCAAGGACCTCGATTTCTCGAAAGTGTCGTGACCGGAACCGTCCATCCCCTCCAGCCCGGGCGCGACGAGCCGGCCGCCGAGCCGGCGGTGCGCAGCGTCTATCTCGAAGCCTACCTGGCGCCGCTGCGCCCCTGGCTCGACCGGGCGACGGTGACCGAGCTCCTGGTCAACCGCCCCGGCGAGCTGTGGGTCGAGGATGCCGCTCATCCCGGCATGCAGCGGATCGAGCTGCCCGAGCTCGACGACCGGCTGCTGCAGCGGCTTGCCGAGCAGGTGGCGCGAGTCAGCCACCAGGGGATCAACCGCGAGCATCCGCTGCTCGCCGCGACGCTGCCGGCCGACATGGGCTTCGGCGGCGCCCGCATCCAGCTCTGCGGCCCGCCGGCGACGCGGGCGCACTGGGCGCTGGCGATCCGGCGGCACCGCCTGGTCGACCTCGAGCTCGACGCCTACGACATGGGGCCGCTGCGCCCGCGCGCCGAGGCGCCGATGCCCGATGCGGCCGAGCAGCCGATCGCCTACCTGCGCGAAGCGATCGCCCGGCGGCGGACGATCCTGATCTCCGGCGGCACCTCGACCGGCAAGACCACGTTCCTCAACGCCATGCTGCGCGACATCCCGGCCCACGAGCGGCTCGTGCTGGTCGAGGATACCGCCGAGCTGCGGCTGCCCGGCGCCAACGGCGTCGGCCTGATCGCGGTCAAGGGCGAGCTGGGCGAGGCCAAGGTCTCGGCCAACGAGCTGCTGCAGGCGGCGCTGCGGCTGCGGCCCGACCGGATCGTCCTGGGCGAACTGCGCGGCAGCGAGACGGTGAGCTTCCTGCGCGCGATCAACACCGGCCATCCCGGCTCGTTCTCCACCGTCCATGCCAACAGCCCGCGCGGCGCGCTCGAGCAGATCGCGCTGATGGCGATGCAGACCGGCATCGGCCTCAGCCGCCGCGAGACGCTCGAATATGCGGCTTCGGTGATCGACGTCGTCGTCCAGCTCGACCGGGTCGAGGGGAAGCGCGGGATCGTCGCGATCGCCGAGACGCGGGGGCTGGTAGGCTAGTCGCCCCTCCGCGGGACGGGAACTGCAGTCTGCGCCGGAGAGCGGGGCGGCTTTCCCAACGCCCCCCGCAAGTCCACCGCCGGCTCCAGCCCGAACCATTCGGCCAGCAGGCGGTGGTCCTTGCCCAGCGCTTGGCTGTAGAGCGCCTGGGCCGCCGGCTGCAGCGCGACCGTCAGCTGGGTGCCGCTCGGCAGCAGGGCCGTGTCGGCAAGCGCCTGGGGCGCGCTGCCGGTCAGCTTGCGGCACAGCCTGATGGCAAGGCCCCAGCCGATCGCCCGCGAGAAATCCGCCGGCGAAGCGAGCGGCGCGATCTCGGCAGGGACGGCGGTGATCCCGCTGTTGGCGAGGATTGCCGCGGCCAGCATCGCCCGGCCGCGCGCGTCGATGCCGATCCAGCGCTTGCGCAGGGCCCAGTCCATCGCCTGTTCGGCGCGCAGGTTGGGCTCGATCTGCATCACCGCCAGCGACAGTGCGGCGGCGGCAATGCGCAGCTTCTCGTCCGCAGCGTCGCATTCGGGGCTCAGCGCCGCGGTCCAGCCGGCGATCATCGTCGCGGTCGCGGGGCCGACGCCGAACGAGCGGGCGAAGCCGGTGACCCCGGCGAGCAGCGGGTCCTGCGCCTGGGTGGCCTTGCCGAGCTTGCGGTAAAACAGCCCCTCGCGCAGCCCCCAGGCCGAAAAGACCAGCCGCGACGGCGCGATCTCGCGCACCAGCGCGGCGAGCAGCGCCGCCGCGTCGGGCAGCGAGGCGAGGCGCGAGGCGGAGGCGCGCGGCAAGTCGAGAATGGGCTTGCCGCGCGCCAGCGAGCGGCAGATCTTCAGCGCGGCCTCGGGCGCCAGCTCGAAGCCGTGCGGGTCGTCGATCGGCCAGTCGAGCCTGACCATCGCATGGCGGGCAAGCGTCCGCCACGATCCGCCGACGAGGAACAGTGGCGCGTCGCGCCCGCTCGCCCAGCCGGCCTTGCGCAGCGAGCCGCGCACTGCGCGCCCGAATTCGGACGAGCCCCGCGCGCGCAGGTCGGGCAGGCGCAGCGTGCCGACGGGCAGGCTGATGCCGTGCTCGCAATGGTCGCCGCAAAGCTCGGTCAGCTCGAGACTGCCGCCGCCGAGGTCGGCGGCGACGCCGGTCACTCCGGGGAAGGCCGCGAGCACGCCCCAGGCGCTGGTGAGCGCTTCCTCCTCGCCGGTCAGCAGCCGCGGCGACAGGCCGGCCGCGCGCACCGCCTGGAGGAACTCGGGACCGTTGCGCGCGTCGCGCACCGCCGCGGTCGCCACGACTTCGACGTCGTCGACGCCGATGACGCGCAGCAGCGCCGCGTAGCGCGCCAGCGCCGACAGCGCGACGCCCATCGCCTTGTCGCCCAGCAGCCCGCTGCGGGCGACGTCCTTGCCGAGCCGGGCCGTGACCTTTTCGTTGAGCACCACGCCGGGCGCGCGCGACGGTCCGTCGTAGACCACCAGGCGCACCGTGTTCGAGCCGATGTCGATGATCGCGTGCTGCTCGCTCATGCCGGTCCTGTGCTGCGTTCCGAGTGGCTGCCGCGAATCGGCTCAGATGTTCCCGCGCCGCAATGACAGCTTCGGGACCTTGCTGCCACTGGCCAATGACGCGCCGCGGCCGGACAGCGAGGGGTTGGTCATGAAATAGCGGTGGAGATTGAACGGGTTGTCGCCCGGCGGGGTGCGGTGGTAACTGCCGTCGGGCGCCAGAATCCAGCTCTGCTCGGTGTCGAGCAGGTTGGCCAGCATGACCTGGCCCAGCACCTGGTCGTGGACGGTGTGGTTGGTGATCGGCACCAGCAGCTCCACTCGCCGGTCGAGATTGCGCTCCATGCCGTCGGCCGAAGTGATGAACAGCCGCGCGCGGCGGCTCGGCAGCTCGGCCCCGGCGGCGAAAGCCCAGATGCGGCCGTGCTCGAGGAAGCGGCCGATGATCGACTTGACCGTGACGTTCTCCGACAGGCCGGGAACGCCGGGCCGCAGGCAGCAGATGCCGCGTACCACCAGGGTGATCCGCACGCCGGCGGCGCTGGCGGCATAGAGCCGCTCGATCACGCCGGCGTCGGTCAGCGAATTGAGCTTGGCCCAGATCATCGCCGGCTTGCCCGCCGCGGCGTTCTCGATCTCGTGGTCGATGCAGGCGTAGAGCTGCTTGCGCATGCCGATCGGCGAGATCGCCAGCATCTCGGTGCGGCGCGGCTCGACGTAGCCGGTGATGAAGTTGAACAGCTTGCCGGCGTCGCGGCCCATCTTGGGGTCGGCGGTGAAGAAGCTGAGGTCGGTATAGATGCGCGCGGTCACCGGGTGGTAATTGCCGGTGCCGAAATGGCAGTAGGTGCGGTAGCCCTCGCCCTCGCGCCGCACCACCATCGATACCTTGGCATGGGTCTTCCAGTCGACGAAGCCGTAGATCACCTGGACCCCGGCGCGTTCGAGCTGGCTGGCCCAGAGCAGGTTCTGCTCCTCGTCGAAGCGGGCCTTCAGCTCGACCACCGCGGTCACCGACTTGCCCGCCTCGGCCGCCTGGATCAGCGCGGCGATCACCGCCGACTGCTTGCCGGCGCGGTAGAGCGTCTGCTTGATCGCGACGACGTCGGGATCGGTGGCGGCCTGGCGCAGGAAGTCGATCACCACCTCGAAAGTCTCGTAGGGGTGCTGGATGATGATGTCCTTCTCGCGGATCGCCGCGAAGCAGTCGCCGTCGTGCTCGAGGATGCGCTCGGGATAGCGCGGGCTGTAGGGCTCGAACTTCAGCTCGGGGCGGTCTTCCTCGACGATCGCGGAAAGGCCGCTGACGCCGATCAGCCCGTCGGTCTTGATCACCAGCGCGTTGTCGAGGCCGAGCTGCTCGCGCAGCAGGCTTTCGGCGGCGGGGTCGAACGCGCCCTGCAGCTGCAGCAGGATGACCATGCCGCGCCGCCGCCGCTGGATCGCGGTGCGGTAGTAGCGGACGAGGTCCTCGGCATCCTCCTCGATTTCGATGTCGCTGTCGCGCAGCACCCGGAACACGCCGTGGCCGTGGACGCGGAAGCCGGGGAACAGGGTGTCGGCATTGCGCCACAGCAGGTCCTCGACGGCGATATAGGCCGGCTCCTCGCCCGGCAGGCGGATGAAGCGGGGCAGCGCCGAGGGGATCAGCACCATTTCCATCACCGGGGCATCGTCCGCGACGCGCGACAGGGCGAAGAGCACGCCCATCCCCTGGTTGGCGATGAACGGGAAGGGGTGCGCCGGATCGATCGCCTGGGGGGTGATGATCGGCAGGATATATTCGTCGAAATAGTCGCCCAGCCAGCGTTCGCGCGCCGGGGACAGCGCCTCGCGCTCGCCCACGATGACGATGCCCTTGTCGACGAGCAGCCCGCGCAGCTCGCGCCAGCCGTCCTGCTGGGCCTGCTCGATCTCCGCCACCGCCTGGTGGATCGCGGCGAGCTGCTGCGACGGAGTCATGCCGTCGATCGACACTTCCTCGATCTGCCGCCGCACCTGGCCGGCCAGCCCGGCGACGCGGACCATCAGGAACTCGTCGAGATTGTTGCCCGAGATCGACAGGAAGCGCAGCCGCTCGAGCAGCGGGTAGTTCGGGTTGCATGCCTCGGCCAGGACGCGCTGGTTGAACGCCAGCCAGCTCAGCTCGCGGTTGAAATAGCGCAGGTCCGCCGCCTTTCCGGCCGGGACGGCGGCGGGGTCCGGACTCTCGCTCATCGGTTCTCGTGCTTCGAATATCATCGGGCGTTCCGCATCGGCCCTGCCTGTTACACGAGCATGACAGTGACGTGGCAGGACTATGCCCCAGGCGGGATTAAGGCAACGTGATCCGTCCCGGCGGGATGGTTCCTCCCCCGCCGGGGGCGGAACGGGGCAAGCCCACTACTCCGTCGTCTTGCCGTCGAAATGCTCGTGCGCTTCGCCGGCCTCGGCGCAGGTCTTGTGGACCGTGCCGTCGATATGCTCGGGCGGGCCGTAGATCGTGTAGAGCTTGAGCGCTTCGCTGCCGACGCTTTTCACGTTGTGGCGCGCGCCCTGCGGGACGATGACGGCGTCGTCGGCCTTCACCTTGTGCACCGCGCCGTCGATCGAGATCTCGCCCTCGCCGGCCTCGATGCGGAAGAACTGGTCGCGGTCGTCGTGGACTTCCTCGCCGATCTCGTCGCCGGGCTCGATCGACATCAGCACCAGCTGCAGGTTGTGGCCGGTGTAGAGCACGCGGCGGAAATCGGTGTTCTCCTCGGTGAGAGTCTCGATGTCGTCGACAAATCCCTTCACGTGGTCGTCCTTTCAGCTGCGAATGGTCACGCCGACCCAGATGGGGAGCTGCTAGGCCTTTCGGAAGACCACCGAGAGATTGTTCGCCGGCATTTCGACGACGTCGCTGGGCGCCAGGCCGTGGCGGGCGGCGCAGCGCGTCACTTCGCTGAGCTCGCGCAGGCCCCAGCGCGGGTCGCGCCGCTGAAGGTCGAGGTCGAAGGCGTGGTTGCTCGGCTCCAGCGGCCGCGCGCCGCGGCGGAACGGGCCGTAGAGGTAGAGCGGCGCGCCGCTGGGGAGCAGGCGTCCCGCCCCGCGCATCAGGCCCTCGGTGGCTTCCCACGGGCTGATGTGGATCATGTTGATGCAGGCCAGGGCATCGGCGCGGTCGAGCGGCCATGCCTCGTCCGTGGCGTCGAGCTGCAGCGGCGGGCGCAGGTTGGGCAGTGCCTCGGCCGCGGCCCAGGCGGCGATCGAGCTCAGCGCGTCGGGCGACGGGTCGGTCGGCTGCCAGGCGAGGGCCGGCAGCGCGCGCGCGAAATGGACGGCATGCTCGCCGGTGCCGCTCGCCAGCTCGAGCACCAGCCCCTCGGCCGGCAGCACTTGCCGCAGCACTTCCAGGATCGGGCGGCGGTTGCGTGCGGTGGCTGGCGCGAAGCGTCGGTCGTCGTCGGCTGGCATCGCTGTTCCTCGCTTGCGGCGGCGAGCCATGCACATGCCACCAATCGGCAAGCCTTTGCAATCTGGTGGATTTGCCTGTTTGTGCTTTCCCCTCTAAGTTCGGCAGGGGCAAGGATCGCGACGATCGCTCCGCATTCCGCGGTTCAGGGGAGATGGCCATGCAAAGTCCGGTCGCCAGGCGCATGGGCCCGAAGGGCTCGCCGATCTGGCACTCCATGCTCGACGCCGCCGAGCATATCCTTTGCGAGGAAGGCTACGGCGCGCTCACCTCGCGCGCCGTGGCGGAGCGGATCGGGGTCAAGCAGCGGCTGGTCTACTACTATTTCCGGACGATGGACGAACTGATCGTCGAGACTTTCCGCCGGCTGGCGATCCGCGAAAAGGAGCGGATGAGCAAGGCCCTGGCGCACGACCTGCCGCTGCGCGAGATCTGGGAAGTCTGCGTCAGGACCACCGATACCCGGCTGGTCTCCGAATTCATGGCGCTCGCCAACCGCATCGAGGAGCTGCGCAGCGAAGTCCACGACTACATCGAGGAGAGTCGGCGGATGCAGGTCTTCGCCCTGGCGAAGGCCATGGCCGGCCGCGGGGACGACACCACGCTGCCCCCCATCGCCGCCGCCATCTTCGCCACCAGCGCGGCACTCGCCATCCACCGCGAAGCCGAAATCGGCATCCGCGCCGGCCATGCCGAGGTCCTGAAGATCATCGAGGATTTCATCGCCCGCTGGGACTGAGGCGGGGCGTGCACGTCGTCCCGGGGCGATGATTGCGAAAAAGACTTGACAATACGAACCACATTGGTTATGTGCCCCATACCTCACGGGTGCGAGGGAGCGGAACCGGTTCGCTCGCCGCTACCCCAAGGGCCGGCGCCTGTCAGGGCGACCACTTATCCGGATGCGGGGAATTACCCAACGTAAGGCAGGGCATGGGAGCAACCCGACCCG
>CAUJJI010000020.1 GCA_963205265.1 Pseudomonadota bacterium | reverse complement strand
GGCGTCGTCCAGCGCATAGGTCATCTGCCCGTTCTGGGCATTGTTGTACTGCGGCCGGTTCATCGTGATCCAGGCGACGCCGTCGGCCGCCTCGTAAAGCACCGGCGCATCGGTCTCGTAAGCGATGTCGACATGTTGCGGCGGGACGAGGTCTTTCATGGCCGGTCTTCCTTCAGCAGAACGAGGGCATCGACCGCCACGGCTCCACGCCCCTCGGGCAGGACCAGCAGCGGGTTCACTTCAACTTCACGCAAGTCGGCCGGGCCGGCAAGCACCGCTTCGCCCAGCGCGGCGATGGCCCGGGCCGCGGCGGCGACGTCGGCCCTGGGCGCGCCGCGATAGCCGTCGAGCAGCCTGAAGCCCTTGAGGCTGCGCAGCATCGCCTCGGCTCCGGCGGCATCGACCGGCAGCAGGCTGTGGCAGGCATCCTTCATCAGTTCGGTCCAGACACCGCCGAGCCCGACGGTCAGCATCCAGCCGAACACCGGATCGCGCGTCACCCCGGCAAGGATCTCGACCCCGCCCGCCAGCATGGGCTCGAGCGTCACGCCCTCGATGGTCACGCCCATCGCCCGGGCCTTTGCCATCATCGCCGCGAATGCTTCGGCCGCTTCGTCCGCGCTGGCCAGGCCCAGGCGGATCAGGCCGTGCTCGGTCTTGTGCGCGACATCCGGGCTGACCAGCTTCGCCACCAGCGGGTAGCCGATGCGATCGGCTTCCGCGCGCGCCGCCTCGGGCGAGTGGACCAGGGCATCCGCCACCACCGGCACGCCGAAGCCGGCGAGGATCTGCTTGCCTTCGGTTTCGGACAGGGCGGCGCGCCCTGCCGGGATCGGCGGCCACTGCGCGGCAACCTGGCTGCGCGTCACTGCCGCCACGCCTGCCTGCTTCCAGCGGCCATAGGCGCAGATCGCGCGCGCCGCACGGTCGAAGTCCTCGAAATAGCCGATGCCGTGGGCGGCAAGGCGCTCGCGGTCCGCCAGCGCGAAAGTGTCGATGACGATCAGCGCCTTGTGCGTCGCCGCCGCCGCCTTCTCCACCTGGTCGAGCGCCTGGGTGAGGAAATTGCCGGGGAGGTAGAGCAGCACCACGTCGATGTCGTCGGGCAAGAGGGCAAGCCGGATGCATTCGGACAGGAAGTCGTTCGCATTGACGATGTTGCCGGTCGTGTCGATCGGATTCGAGACCATCGAATGGCCGGGAATCTGGGCGCTCAGCGCCTGCTGGATCGCCTCGGGCAGAGTCGGGACTTCGCCGCCGCCCAGGGCCAGGGCGTCCGAAAGGATGGCGCCCGCCGCCCCGGAGATCGAGATGATCGCGCAATTGCTGCCGCCGATCTTGCCGCCCAGGGCATGGAGATAGGCGAGGTCGGACAGCTCGGCCAGCGACCCGGCGCGCGCCACGCCGGCGCGGGCGAATGCGGCGTCGTAGGCGGCGCTGTCCCCGGCCAGCGCGGCCGTGTGCGAGCGCGTCGCCTCGGCGCCCTTTGCGCTCAGCCCCACTTTGTAGACCGCCAGCAGCTTGCCGGCCGCGCGGAACCGGGCGGCGGCATCGAGGAACTTCGGCCCGTCGCGCAGTTCCTCGACGTAGCAGACCGCCGAATGGGTGCCCGGATCGCCGGCGAGGTAGTCGAGGTAGTCGCTGAAGTCGACGCAGGCCTCGTTGCCGGTATTGATGACATGGCCGAAGCGAACCCCGGCGCGCCGGGCCATGCGGAAGACCGTCGCGCACATGTTGCCGCTCTGGGTGAGCAGGGCCGTGCCGCCGGCCGGCTCGCCGGGCTGGAACGACTGGCCGAAGCTGGTGAAGATGGCGTCGGTGAAGTTGGCGTTGCCCATGCAGTTGGGGCCGGCCACCGTTATGCCGCTGCGCGCGCCGAAGGCGGCCAGGGCTTCCTGCCGGGCCATGCCGATGGGCTCGTTGGTCTCGGCATAGTCCGAGGCATAGACCAGCGCGGCCGGGATGCCGAGCGTGTGGCACCGTTCCAGCATCGGCAGGGTGGCGTCGGCCGATAGGGCGATGATGGCGAGATCGACCACTTCAGGAACGGCTTCGATTTCGGGATAGGCCTGCAGGCCCTGGACCGTCCGGTTCTTGGGATTGACCGGGTATAGCCGCTCGAACCCGGCCCTGATGAGCAGGTCCACCGGCACGCCGCCGATCCGCGCGGGATTGTCCGAAGCTCCGATCACGGCGATGGACCGGGGTTTCAGGAGAGCTTCGATGCTCATGCTGCGATCCCTTTCTCGCTCCGGTCCCACGGTCCTGGCGGGCGCACTGCGCGGCCGCGCGCACCCCACGCCTTAGCAAGCGGAGGCAATAATGCAATATGGGGAGTGCATTAATCCCTGACCTCGCCGGAAGGGATATTCCGCGGCGGACCCGGCCTGCGAGCTTGCGGATGAATTGCGACGGACATAGGTCGTCATAGTCGAGCGCGGGGGCGGGTTCGCACCCGGTTGGGTGGATTGATCGGACCCGGCCTGCGTCCCGGCCAATTGCGCCGCGCCCGCTTTCGGCAAGACGAGGAGGATCCAGCCGTGCCCGATGCGAACCTTGCCCGCCTGGCCGACGAGATGGCGATCCGCGCGGTGCTGGACGAGTATTGCCTGCGGCTGGAAGTCGATGAATTCGCCGATTGGCTGGACCTCTTCACCGACGATACCGTCTACGAAGTCTACAAGATGACTCTGACCGGCAAGGCGGAGATGGCCGGCATCTTGTCCAAGGCGCCGCACGGGGTGCACCTGCCCGGAGCCACGCGCATCGACATCGACGGCGACCGGGCGGTGACGGTGCAGAGCTATCTGTTCATCTCGACCGGCACCGACGACTGGAACGCCGGGTGGTACTGGCGCGAACTGGTGCGCACCGGGGCGGGCTGGAAGATCGCCCGGACCGTCGTCAAGTTCGGCCGCAAGGAAGACCTGCCCGTCAACGAGCGAGCCAGGGCGCTGGCCTTTCCGGTCCGCCCGGCCTGAGGGGATAGCTGGAGGCCGGGCGAGGGCTTGTCCCCCGATGCGCGGGCTATTGCCAATTGGCACTAAATTTCCTATGTAGTGCCAATTGGAGACAAGCCATGCTGGCGCTGCAGCCCGTCGATACCATTCCCCAGGCGTTTCGGCCCGATCCCGTCACGCAGGAAGAAGCGGCCGCGATGTTCCGTGCGGTGCTCAACCTGTTCGGCAAGTGGCAGCTGACGGACGAGCAGTCGGCCACGCTCCTCGACATGCCGCTGCGCACCTATCGGCGCTGGAAGGCCGAAGGGCCGGGCCGCGTCTCGCGCGACGGCCGCGCCCGGCTGTCCAACCTGATGGGCATCCACAAGGCGCTGCGGCTGATCTTTTCCGAACCGCAGCGCGGCTATGCCTGGATCAAGGCGGGCAATGCGGCCTTCGCCGGATCGAGCGCTCTCGACATCATGCTGGGCGGCGAATTGACCGACCTCATGCGCGTGCGCCGCTATCTCGATGCCGAGCGCGGCGGCTGGTGACCCCGGCTGAGACCATCCCGGTCTCGCGAGTCGAATGGCAGCGCGCGGTCAGGATCATCCGCAGCGCCTACCCGCCGATCGACCTGTTCGAGGATATCGCCGACCCGGCGGACTGGCCGCTGCTGATCTCGGCGGAGCAGAAGACCAACCCGCGCATCATGGCCACCATCGGCAATATCGACCTCGTGCCCGCCGATCGCCGGGTCGGCGGCAGCGGGGCGTCGTACCTGATGGCGCCGTTCACCCATGTCAGCCCCGACCGCCCCAGCCGCTTCACCCTGGGCAGCTTCGGCGCGCTCTACGTCGGCGACGGCTTCGAGACGGCGCTGTTCGAAACCATCCACCACCATGCCCGCTTCATGGCGCGCACGGCGGAAGCGCCCGGCTGGACCTCGCAGTTCCGCGAGATCGTGTTGACGGTCGCCGCCGACCTCCATGAATTGCGAGGCCCGCAGGCCGCGAGCCATCCCGCGCTCGATCCCGACAGCCACGAGGCGTCGCAGGACCTGGCCGAAGCTCTCAGGCGCGGCGGTTCCGACGGCATCGCCTATCCGAGCGTCCGGCACCCCGGCGGCGAATGCGTCGCGCTGTTCTACCCTGACTGCGCCTCGCAGCCGGTCCAGGGGCGGCATCTCGACTATCACTGGAACGGCGAGCGCGTCGACCTCGTGCGCGATGCCGCCAGCGGTGCGGTGTTCCGGCTGGTGGAGCTGCCCTGACCCCGCACGCTCGGCGTGCGCGGCAATGTTTTCGAACGACAGCACGCGGCTCTCCCCCCTATACCCTTACTCCTGCCGGCTCCGGCGAGCAGCGCAGCGGGACTGTTCCCTCGGGCACTGTCCGTGCCGGATCGCCGGACGGATCGTACGGGAAGCAGGAGCAGCCGATGACCTACAAGTACCTCTTGACCGAAAGCTTCGACGAGGGCGCGATCGTGCGCATCACGCTCAATCGCCCCGAGGCGCGCAATGCCCAGAACCGAGGCATGCTCGTCGAGCTGAACGAGGCCTTCCTCGCGGCCGAGCGCGACGACGCGGTCAAGGTCGTGATCCTGGCGGGGGCAGGGCCGATCTTCTCGTCGGGCCATGACCTCGGCTCGGCGGCGCAGCGCGACGAGATGGCGCCGGGCCCGGACCAGCTGGAAAGCGCGCGCACCAACGGCGCCACCCGCGAAGGCGTGGAAAAGCTCGACCTGCAGGAATGGCACTACTTCTTCCAGAACACGCTGCGCTGGCGCAACCTGCGCAAGATCACCATCGCCCAGGTGCATGGCCAGGTGATCTCCGCCGGGCTCATGCTGACGTGGGCCTGCGACCTGATCGTCGCCGCCGAGGACACGCTGTTCTGCGACGTCGTCGGCACGCGGCTGGGCATGTGCGGCATGGAGTACTTCGCCCACCCCTGGGAATTCGGCCCGCGCAAGACCAAGGAGCTGATGCTCACCTCCGACGCGATCGATGCCGACGAGGCCTATCGCCTCGACATGGTGTCGAAAGTCTATCCCGCCGCGCAACTGGCGGAAAAGACGCTGGCCTTCGCCCGTCGCATCGCCGCGGTTCCTTCGATGGCGGCGCTGATGATCAAGGAATCGGTCAATCAGTCGGTCGACGCCATGGGCTTCTACAATGCCCTGCAGTCGAGCTTCACCCTGCATCAGCTCAACCACGCGCACTGGGCGCAGAAGCATGTCGGCACGCCCTACGACGGCATCCCCTGCGCGATGCCGGAAGACGGCGCAGTGGACTGGCGCAACGCCCCGCCGCTCCGCGTCGCCCGCAAGGACGATTGATGGAGCGGGCGGGGGCGGTTGGTCAGGCTGAAAGCTTCGTCACCCTGAACGTGTTTCAGGGCCCATTTCACCTCGAGGCGCCGGAGATTTGCATAGACGGACAACGGCGCCGTTGCGTTTCATTGCTACGCTTCGGGGCTTTGGGAGAAATGGGTGCTGAAACAAGTTCAGCATGACGAGGTGGTGGAGGCGTCATTCGTCGTCCCGGGCTCGACCCGGGACCCCCGGCCTCGTCGAAGGAAGGTCCGGGGGTGGAATTGTGCGTAAAGATCCTCCCCCAAAGGGGGAGGGGGACCGCGACGCGCAGCGGCGGGGTGGAGGGGTGGAGGGGTGTCCCCCTCAGATCGAACGCTGACACCCCTCCGTCATTCGCTGCGCGAATGCCACCTCACCCTAGGGGGGAGGATCTTCAGTTGGCTGTCTTGGTCGCGCCCCGGGCCTGGAACGGGCAGACGAGGCCCATGGCCGCGACTTCGCAGCAGCGATGGTTTGACGGGGCGGCAACGACCGCTCGCAGGCGAGCGTCGACTGGTGCATGAAGCGGCGCATCGGCCGGGCTGCGCTTCGGCCGCCATGCCGCACAGCGGGCGCCACGACCCGCCGCGGATCACCAATAGCCGACACGGCTGATCGTTCACGGAGAGGAACCATGACCCTGCTTCCCGAAGGCCAACTCTACATCGACGGCGTCCTGCGCCCTGCCCAGGGCGGCGCCCGCTACGAGGATATCGGCCCGTGGACCGGCGAAGTGGTCGGCTATGCTCCCGACGGCTCGGCCGCCGACATGGAAGCGGCGATCGCCGCCGCCCGGCGCGCCTTCGATGCGACCGACTGGCCGACGAATGCCGCCAAGCGGCGCGACCTCGTCGGCAAGCTCTGCGCCAAGCTGCGCGAGAACCGCGATCGCCTGGCCGAGCTGGCCGTCGAGGAAGGCGGCGCGGCGCTGGGCGGCGTGGCCTTCGCCCATGTCGACCGGCCGCTGACTTTCTTCGAGAAGCTGTTCGAGATGTACGACGACGTCGAATGGGAAAAGGACCTCGGCACCGTCGAGATGATGGGCAAGAAGCACCGGCGCCTGCTGATCAAGGAGCCGGCCGGCGTGGTCGGCGCGATCATTCCCTGGAACGTCCCCTTCTACATCACCGTCGGCAAGGTCATCCCCGCGCTGCTCACCGGCTGCACGGTCATCCTCAAGCCCGCCCCGGAAACGCCGCTGATCGGGCTGATCCTGGGCGAGCTGGCGCATGAAGTCGGCTTCCCGCCCGGCGTGCTCAACGTCGTCAGCGGCAAGGATCCGGCCCTGCTCGGCGAGATGCTGGTCACCGACAAGCGCGTCGACGTGATCTCCTTCACCGGCTCGACCGCGGTGGGCAAGCGGATCATGGAAAAGGGCGCCCCGACGCTCAAGCGCCTGTTCCTCGAGCTCGGCGGCAAGTCGGCCACCATCGTGCTCGACGACGCACCCGATTTCGCGTCGGCGGTGGGCGGAGCGATCGTCTGTTTCCACGCCGGCCAGGGCTGCGCGACGATCACGCGCCTGCTGGTCCCGAAGAGCCGCTATGCCGAGGCGACGGCCATTCTCGAGCACGCCTACGGCGCCTACGGACAGATGTGGGGCAAGCAGGACGATCCCATGAACGTCATGGGGCCGCTGATCTCGGCCCGCCAGCGCGAGCGGGTGCTGGGCTACATCCAGTCCGGCCTCGACCAGGGCGCCAGGCTGATCGCCGGCGGCAAGGCCCCGACCGACAAGGGCAACGGCTTCTTCGTCGAGCCCACCTGCTTCGTCGACGTCACCAACGACATGAAGATCGCCCAGGAGGAGATCTTCGGCCCGGTCCTCGTCGTCATCCCCTACGAGGACGACGAGGACGCGATCCGCATCGCCAACGACAGCGACTACGGCCTGTCGGGCGGCGTGATCTCGGCCGACGAGGGCCGCGCGATGAGCGTCGCCCGGCGCATCCGCACCGGCACGATCGGCGTCAACGGCGGCATGTCGATGGACGTCGACCTGCCTTTCGGCGGCTACAAGCACAGCGGCGTCGGCAAGGAGTGGGGGCCGGAAGGTTTCGACGAATATCTCGAGACCAAGGTCATGGCTGTCGCATCGCCGGCCTGATGGGCTAGGCCATGCGCGTCGCGATCTTCAACGGTGCCGGCAGGCCGATAACCCTGGAAGACGTGCCCGACGATCCGCTCGGCCCCGGGGACGTGCGGATCGCGGTGAAGCGCTGCGGCATCTGCGGCAGCGACATCGCCATGACCTCGGGCTCGCCGTTCGACTACAAGACCGGCTGCCGGATCGGCCACGAGACCGCCGGCACCGTCATCGAAGTGGGCCGCGCGGTCACCATGCTCAAGCCCGGCGACAATGTCGCGGTGCTGCCGCGCGGCTTCTGCGGCCGGTGTGCAAGCTGCCGCGCCGGGCGGCCGCTGTTCTGCGAGACCGGGCCCGAGCAGATCGGCGGCTTCGGCGAGCGGCTGGTGATCACCGAGAATTCGGGCTTCCGCTTCCCCGACAGCGTGACCATGGCCGAGGGATCGCTGGTCGAACCGCTCGCCTGCGGTCGCCAGGCCTTTCGCATCGCGCGGCTGCAAAAGGGCGCCTCGGTGCTGGTGCTGGGCGCCGGTTCGATGGGGCTGGCGGCGATCTACTGGGCGCGGCAGATGGGCGCGGGGCGCATCGTCGTCGCGACGCGGACCACCGCCCGGCACGAGATCGCGCTGGCCATGGGCGCCGACGCCGCAGTGGCGATCGCGCCAGAGGACCCCGAAGCCATGAGCCGCGCGCTGCCGGTGCCGCCCGACTTCGTCGTCGAAGCCACCGGCAAGCCGGGCGCGCTGCAGGCTGCGATCGGCCATGCCGCGACCGGCGGCACCGTCGTCTCGCTGGGGATGTGCACGATGGCCGATCCCATCATCCCCGCCATCGGCGCTTTCAAGGACATCTCGCTGTGCTTCCCGCTGGGCTACGCGGCGGAGGACTTCGTCGAGACGATCCGCCACTTCGATGCCGGCAGGATAAAGCCGCGAGTGATGGTGACCGAGACGGTCCCGCTGGCCGGACTGCCGGCCCTGGTCGAGGAGATGCGCGGGCCGCACGATCACCTGAAAGTGCAGATCGTGCCGGAGTGAGAGCGCCCGGCTAGCCCAGCCGCTTGCGCCGCAGGTCCCCGATCACCCGCAATTCGTCGATCGAGGTCGGCGGGATGGCGTAGCTGCCCAGGTCCTCGATCTCGGCGAGGTGGGCGGCGACGTCTTCGGCGCTGGCAGGGCCGTCGCCGGGATGGATCCAGCCGTCGGCGACGGCGACGAAGACGCGCCCGAAGCGGTTGCCCCCGGCCGAGAAGGCCTCGCCGCTGACCGAGCAGGCGGAACTCGCGAGATAGACCACCATCGGTGCGACCAGCTCGGCCCCGGCCTGCTCCGGCGCCAGGCCCATGGCGTTGAGCTGCCGCGTCAGTTCCTCGGGCACCGGGCCGCGGTTGCGGAACGGGGCGACCGGCAGGATGCAGTTGGTCCTGATGCCGTGCTCGGCCCCTTCGAGCGACATCGCCCGCGCCATGCCCAGCATGGCGGCCTTGGCGGCGGCGTAGTTCGATCCGGCCAGGCGGCCGAAGGCGCCGGTGCTGGAGCTGGTCAGGACGATGCGGCCATAGCCTTTGGCCTGCATGACCGGCCAGGCCGGCTGGGTGACGAAGAAGGCGCCGCGCAGGTGGACGTCGAGCACGGGATCGAGCTGGTCGGCGGTCATTTCCGCGAAATACTTGTGCCGCCAGACGCCCGCGTTGTGGATCACCGCGTCGACCGTGCCGAAGCTGTCGAGCGCCAGGTCGACGATCGCCTTGCCGCCTGCGGGCGTCGCCACCGTATCGTGCGAGGCGACCGCTTCGCCCCCCGCGGCCGCGATCTCGCGCACGACGGCTTCGGCGGCGGAACCTTCCGGGCTGTCGAGGCCGGCGAGGTCGTTGACCACGACCCTGGCACCCCGGCGCGCGAGTTCCAGGGCATATTCCCGCCCCAGGCCCTGGCCCGCGCCGGTCACGATCGCCACTTGCCCGTCGAATGTGATTGCCATCGAAAATCCCCTCCAGATACCGGCCTCGCCCTAGGGCATGGCGGCGGCGCGTTGAATTGCGTTTCGACAGGACTGCAGGAATATCGCCGCTACAGCCTGGCCGCCGGCTCGACATATTTGCGCGTCGCGTCGCCGAGGGCATCCTCCAGCCCGGCATCGTCGAGCGGCAGCTCGTTGCACTTGAACAGCAGGAACTCGGTCACCCCGGCGTCGCGGTAGCGCTCCAGCTCGTCGGGCTCGGTCCAGGTGAAGATCGCGACGCTGATCCGCAGGCTTTCGGGATCGCGATCCTGCTCGCGAGTCAGCTGCTTGAGCCGGGCGATGCGGGCCGGCGCCTCGGCGACCGGCATGTCGAAGGCCAGCCAGCCG